>DAOUGF010000495.1:0-7813 GCA_034429295.1 Chloroflexaceae bacterium | reverse complement strand
AACTTCCGCTGCAGGAGTATCGCCTCCGCCTCGCCGGGCGGACGTGGAGCATCCTCCACACCCACGCGATGCTCACCCACAGCGACGAGGCCCACTTCTTCCGTGTGCTGCGCAACCGCGTGCCCTACGGCGTGGCCCTCTGGCCCGCGGCGATCGCTCTCGCCCACGAGCTAGCCGCCCGCGCTGAGGCGATCCGCGGCCGGCGGGTGCTGGAGCTCGGCGCCGGCACCGGGCTGCCCGGGATCGTCGCAGCCTCGCTGGGCGGCCTGGTGACCCAGACCGACCGCCACGAGCAGGCTCTGGCCATCTGCGCCCGCAACGCCGAGCGCAACGGTGTCGAGCGGATCACCCTCCGCATGGCCGACTGGGCCGCCTGGGAGGACGCCGAGCGCTACGACTGGATCATCGGCTCGGATATTCTCTACTCCGAGGAGATGCACCCCCACCTGCGGCGAATCCTCGAGGGCAACCTCGCGCCGGGCGGACGTGCATTGCTCGCCGACCCCTTCCGGGCGGCCAGCCTCGGGCTGCTTGAAGGGCTGGAGGCGGCGGGCTGGTCGATCAGCATGAGCAAGTGGAGCGTCGGCGAGGAGGAGGCCGAGCGCCCGATCGGCCTCTTCGAGCTGGCGCCACCCGCGTGAGCAGCCGGAGCACAGATGCGACAATACGCGCGGATCATCCTGGCCATCGCGTTGGCCGGCAGTGTGACAGCGTGCGCCTCTAGCCCCACCGCGCCTACGCCCGTTACCCAGGAGCCTCCCACCGCAGCTCCGACGGCGGCCCCGCCGACGCCCTCGACGGCCCCGCCATCGCCTACCGCGGCCAGAGCCTTCGAGACGATCCTCGACGGCACTTGGGCCGAGCTGACAAGCATGCCGACCCCGCGCTCCGAGCTGGCGGCCGCGGTGATCGACGGGCAGATCTATACACCGGGCGGCTTCGGTGGCGAGCAGGTGCTGGAAGTGTACGACCCTGGCGCCGACAGCTGGCGCCGGCTCGCGGATCTGCCCGAACCGCGCCACCACACGATGGTGACCGCCTACCAAGGCAAGCTCTACCTGCTCGGCGGTGCCGGCCCCGGCTTCCAGCCTACACAGACGGCCTGGGTTTACGACCCGGCCAGCGACAGTTGGTCGGAGCTCGCGCCGCTGCCCGAGCCGCGCATGGCCGGGGCGGCGGTCGCGTTGGACGAGTATCTGTATGTCGTGGGCGGGGCGAGCGTGGAGCTTGACGCTGGAGGCGCCCTGCTGCGCTACAGCCCCGCCGACAATAGCTGGACAGTGCTCGCGTCACTGCGCGAGAATCGCGAGCACATCGCGGCAGTGGCCCTCGGCGGCCGTATCTACGCGCTGGCCGGCAGATGGGGCACCGCCGAACTGGCTTCGGTCGAGATCTACGACCCGGCAACCGACCGTTGGGACGAGGGGCCGCCGATGCGCACGGCAAGGGGCGGCTTCGGCGCAGCGGAGCTGGACGGGCGGATCGTGGCGCTCGGCGGCGAGGTGGTGCTCTCGGGGAACGAGACTCTCGACTCTGTGGAGGTCTTCGACCCGCAGACGGGCGCTTGGGCCGAGGCCCCGCCGATGCCGGCGAAGCTCCATGGTGTGCCTGTGGCCGTTGTCGATGGCAGCCTCTACGTCCTCGGAGGGTCAGGGCTGGCCGGGGACATCCAGAACCTCGGGCGTACCTACGTCTACAGGCCGTGAGCCCGAAGCGCGCCGTAACAGAGGCGCAGAGATCTTTCGATAGGCCCGTAGGGCCGAAGCATTCGCCCTGGACAGTGCCCGTACCACACGAGCGACTTGGGGCGAATGCTTCGGCCCTACGATGTGGTGAAGATCTGATCGGCGCTCTAATCGGAGGCGGGGATGGGGATGCCCACCGCGTAGAGCAGGTCGTGGCGGCGGAAGGTGAAGCCGAGCCGCTCGGCGACGCCCTTGCTCGCGAGGTTGTCCGGCGAGGTAGTCCAGCTCGGGCGGTGCCCGCGGGCGATGATGTCACCGCAGAGCCCGTGGACGCAGGCCCGGCTGAGCCCACGACCGCGATAGGCCGGCTCGGTGACGACGCCGATCTCCTCGAGCTCCCGCCCCACAAAGAAGACGCAGGCCACCGACACCAGGCGCTCACCCACGAAGGCGCCCCAAGCCATGCCGCTGGCGGCAAGGCCGGGCGGCCCACCCCAGGTCTTCGAGATCCACGACGAGTCGCGGCTCAGCGCCCAGAGGTGGTAAGCGTCGGTCACGCTGAGCCGGCGCACAACGGCATCGACGGCGGGGACCGGGCGCGGCGGCCCCTCCAGCTCGTAGATGATGCGATCCCAAGCCGGCGCCTCGGGGAAGGCCGCCCGCACCAGCGGCACGAAGGGCTCGGGCGCCTCAAGGTAGCCGGCAACGTGGGCCCGCATCTCCTCCGGGGTGAGCGCCGCAGGATCCCCCGCGAGCGAGAGGTTGTCGGCAGTGGCCGACAGGGCGACGCGCGGCTCGGGCCAGCGATCGACCAGGATCACGCCGTGCCCCGTGAGCGCTACATGCTGCCCGACCAGCGGACCCGGCCGCTCGGGGCCGAGCCAGTCCAGGATTGAAGCCGCCTGCTGCGGCGTGAGCAAGAGCACAGTACTCCTCCCTAATAACTCCCTTCTCGTATTTCCGAAGCTGCTGCGCCGCATCCTAGCACCGGGCGCCGGGCCACGCACCCTTCTTTCGACGGATGGAGCAGCAAGCGATCCCTTAGGAGAGATGGGCAACGCTACCTGTACTGTGGCAGTAGCTTGGCTCACGCTGGTGCAACGCGCCACAGCCCATGCGACCTGACAGGTGCCGTAGAATAGCAGCACAGCTCTCACGCACAATTGGTGGCCGGCCTGCCCGGAGCTCGACAGCCCCGGCTACGGCCCGCTCGGGCCGCAGGGAGCCAACTTCAACCTGATCATCGGTAACGAAGCGATCGACCCGGTCAGCGGATCGGTGCCGCACCGCGCCTATATCTGCCAGCTCCGCCGGGTGGATTGAACACGCAGCAGCCCGCTCCTATGCGATAATGCCCGGGCACTTGATGAGATCCTGTGAGCCAGGAGGAAGCATGAGCAACGAGCCGCAGCCAGACGTCATGAGCGTCGCCGAGGCGATCCGTCGCAAGCGGGCCGTGCGCACCTACAAGTCCGAGCCGGTGCCGGAGGAGGCGATCACCACCATCCTCAACGCCGGGCGGCGCGCCCAGAGCAGCAAGAACTCTCAGCCCTGGACCTTCATCCTGGTGACGGAGCGGGAGCAACTCGCCCGTCTGGCGGAGGCCGGCACCTACGCCAAGCATATGCCCGACTCAGCCTTCACCGTGGTGCTGGTGGCCCCGCCCGGCAACGAGTTCGATCTAGGCCAGGCCGCGGCCAATATGCAGCTCGCCGCCACGGCCCTCGGCGTCGGCTCCTGCGTCACCACTTTGCACAACCAGGAGCTCGCCCGCAAGGTGCTGGGCATCCCCGACGAACTGGATTGCCGCTGGTCGATCACCTTCGGCTACTCCGCCGAGCCGGATCGCCCGCTGCGGGCCGGCGGCCGCCGCCCGCTCGCCGAGATCGTGCGCCGCGAGCGGTATTAGTCGCTCGCCTGAAGGAAATCCTGTAGCCAGCCGGGCACGCTGTCGGCGTATGGCTCCCTGGCCGACGCCGGCAGCCTGCCCATCCCGTGGTGCCAGGAGAGCGCCCGGTTCACCATCGCCAGACGGTAGGCCAGCGCGAGGGCCTCCATCAGCCTGTCGCGGGTCGCGAAGCTCGTCCACGGCTCTAGATAGGCGTCGCGGAGCTGCAGCAGCTCGGGGCCGCTCTCGTCCAGCCGCAACCAGTGGGCCGTCGCCCGCAGCGTGACCAGCATCGTGAAGAAGGGATGGCCGACGCTGCTGTCGCTCCAGTCGGTGAACACGTAGCGCCCCGCGCCGAATAGAACGTTGTTCTCGTGAAGCTCCTCGTGGACGATGGTTTCGGGCAGTCCATACGCCGCGAGGGCCTCGCAGTCCGCGGCGAAGCGCGCCTGCCCATCGCGCAGACGCTCATACTCAGCCGGGGTTAGCCCCGGCTCCAGGCCGACACGCAGGCTTCCCGCTGCCTCCAGCAGCTCGGCGTAGAGCTGCGGCAGAGTGGCCAAGCGCCGGTCGGGCGCGCCGAGCGCCAGGAGCTCAGGCGCCCGCCCGGCCAGATCGATCTGCAGCTCGGCGTAGAGCGGGAGCAGCTTCAGCCAGTGAGGGATCTGGGCGACCGTCTGGCCCAGCTGGCGCAACGTCGTCCCGGCGTCGGCCGAGAGCATCCAGCCGGTTTCGCGATCCACGGCCAGGAGCGGTGCCATACAATCTGGCCGCCACGCCGCCAGCGCCTCGGTGACGGCGGCCTCGAAGCTGAACGGCGGCGACGGCGCCTTGAAGTAGGCGACGCCCCTGTCGGTCGCGATCCGCGCGAAGGTTGACCAGGGCCGCTGGTGCACCAGCTCAATCGCCCCGGTCATAGACCAGCCGCGCTCCTCCAGCCGCGCCCCGATCCACGCGCCCGCCTGCTCCAGCCAGCCCGCTTGCTCCCACGGGAGCTGTAACTGTTGATCTTGCATTACGTAAAGTTCCCAATGCTAAGAATGGCATACCGGCAGTCTAGCCGGCCGAGGAGCGCTCAGGATCGGCCTGCGGGTTGAGCGGCGGCTCAATACCCGTACAGCGTAGTCGGTAGTCGGTAGCCCGTACAGCAAGAGCCTCAGAAAGCCAGAGAGCCAAGCGACATGGCCAACAGGGCCGCATGAAATTGCACTAGGGTCACAGGTCTTATTGTCGGAATGCCACCATACGTTGCCGGAACTATTCCTCGCTGAGAGCGCACGCGTCGTACGATCGAGGTGGTTTCACTGGCCAGACAGTTCAAGGAGTAAAGTATTATGTCTATACGACGCGTGATCCTCAACGAGACCTCGTACTTTGGCGCCGGGAGCCGGAGCGTGCTGCCGCAGGAGCTTGCGAGCCGCGGCTTCAACAAGGCCCTGGTAGTGACCGATAAAGATCTGATCAGGCACGGAGTGACCGCGAAGGTCCTCAAGGTACTGGACGACGCCGAGTTCCCGTACGCCATCTTCGATGGCATCAAGCAAAACCCCACCATCGCCAACGTCACCGACGGCCTGACGGCCTTCAAGGCCTCAGAGGCCGATGTGCTGATCGCGGTAGGCGGCGGCTCGGTGATCGACACCGCCAAGGCGATCGGCATCATCGCGACCAACCCCGAGTTCGCCGACGTCCGCTCGCTCGAGGGCGTGGCGCCCACCAAGCACCCCTCAGCGCCGCTGATCGCGCTGCCCACCACTACCGGCACCGCTGCCGAGGTGACGATCAACTATGTGATCACCGATGAGCAGGCCCGCAAGAAGATGGTCTGCGTGGACCCGCACGACATCCCGATCCTGGCGATCGTCGATAGCGAGCTGATGAGCAGCATGCCCGCCGGCCTGGTAGCCGCCACCGGCATGGACGCTCTGACTCACGCCATCGAGGGCTACATCACCAGGGCCGCCTGGGCGCTCACCGACATGTTCGCCCTGAGCGCGATCGAGAGCATCGCCCGCTACCTGCCGCGAGCGGTGGCCTCGCGGGACGACGCCGAGGCGATGGAGGGCATGGGCCTGGCCCAGTACGTGGCGGGCATGGGCTTCTCCAACGTGGGCCTGGGCATCGTCCACTCGATGGCCCACCCGCTCGGCGCCTTCTACGACATTCCCCACGGCATCGCCAATGCGGTGCTGCTGCCCTATGTGATGGCCTTCAACGCGCCGGCTGCCGGCGAGAAGTACCGGGCGATCGCGAAAGCGATGGGCGTGGAGGGGGTTGCGGCGATGAGTCTGGAGGAGGCAAACCAGGCCGCGGTGAACGCGGTTCGCGCCCTCTCGCAGCAGGTCGGCATCCCCGCAACGCTCGACAAACTCGGCGTGAAGGAGGAGGATCTCGAGGCGCTAGCCGTGGCCGCCTACAACGATGTCTGCACGCCGGGCAACCCCCGCGACGTGACGATCGAGGATCTGCTTGAGCTCTACCGCCAGGCCTTCGCGTAGCACACACGCGCCCCTTGTCCTTCGCAAGGCGAGGGGCGCGCCATTCTCGCTCAGCCGAGGCCCACGTCGAGCACCATCATCACCGCGAAGCCGCCGAGGGCGCTGGCAGTGGCGAGGTCGGTATTGCCGCCGCTCTGCGCCTCAGGGATGAGCTCCTCGATCACGACAAAGAGCATCGCCCCAGCGGCAAAGCTGAGCGCGTAGGGCAGGAGCGGGCGGAAGACGCTGACGAGCGCCGCACCGAGGACCGCGGCCGCCGGCTCCACCGCCGCCGAGAGCTGCCCATACCAGAAGCTCCTCAGCCGCGAGGCGCCGCCGCCCCGTAACGGCATCGCCACCGCCACGCCCTCGGGAAAGTTCTGCAGCCCGATGCCTACCGCCAAGGCGACCGCAGCGGCGGTGGTGGCCGTGCTCACCCCTTGGGCTGCCGCGCCGAAGGCCACGCCCATCGCCAGCCCCTCGGGGATGTTGTGCAGCGTGATCGCCAGCACCAGCAGGGTCGCTCGCCGCCAGGCCGTAGGGATTCCCTCAGCGGTGTGCCGGGGCATCCCCGGGTGCAGATGGGGCAGCAGCCTATCGATCAGGGCGAGGCTGAACCCGCCCGCCAGAAAGCCCGCCGTCGGCGGGAACCACCGCGGCGCGCCGAGCTCGGCCGAGAGCTCCACCGCGGGCGCCAGCAGCGACCAGAAGCTCGCGGCGATCATAACCCCGGCGGCGAAGCCGAGCATCCCATCGAGCAACCTGCGGTCGACCGTGCGGGTGAGAAAGACAAGCCCGGCGCCGAGCGCCGTCACGCCCCAGGTGAAGCAACCGGCGAGCAGGGCCTGAAGGATCGGGTCTGTAGGCATCGCGACTCCCGCTACACTGCCGTGATTCTGGTGCGGAGCCCGCTCGGCGGGCCGCCCGCACAGCCCCTCCCCGATGGATTAGCGCTTTTAGCGGCGGGCCTGCGCCCGGCGCTCGGCATTGATCCGAATGCCGCGCAGGAGGTAGGCCTGAAAGAGCCGGAGGATCAGCCTGACCGGCAGGCCGATGCAGGCGCCCACCAGGCCACGAAGCTCATACTGGCTGGAGAGGGAGAGTTGGGCGCCGCGCTCTGTCGGCCGTATCAGATACGCCCCGGAGAGCATGCGAAACGGGCCATCGGAGAGGTCGAAGCAGAAAACGACCCGAAAGCCCGGGTCGGCCGCGAAGGTGAAGGCGTAGCGCTCCGGCGGCCGCCACTCGGTGATCTTCTGGGTGAAGCGCAGATTGTTCGAGAAGAAGGCGATCCGCTCGCCGCCCACACCCGGCCGCAGCACTTCGGCGCGCAGCGGCTTCGGGATCCCTAGGATGGAGAACAGCGCCGGGTGGCGGAAGGCGGCGATGTCCACCTGCGTCACTTCCCGCCAGACCGTCTCCGGGGGCGCGGCGACGCTCACCGACTGCTCGATGCTGTGCTGTTCGACTCGCACTATCCGGCTCCTATCAGGCCATTAGCTTGATCTCCAGGCTGGGCCGGACGGCGCCCGCCACACGCTCCCGCAGCGTATCAGGGCCGATCGCCGCGAGATCAATGGCCTGCGCCTCGAGAAAGTCCGCAAAGCGCAGCAGGCCCCGGGCGAGCGCCTGCGCAAAGGCCGGATCGGCGGCGGGCGCATGGGGCTCCAGCCAGAACCCGTTGATGACGAGGGTCCGGCTCGCCCGCTCCAGCTTCGGGTCGAGCCGCGCGACCAGGCGGTCGCCGTAGAGGATCGGCAATG
>DAOUGF010000494.1:0-3446 GCA_034429295.1 Chloroflexaceae bacterium | reverse complement strand
CCCGCCGGCCGGCGAGCGACTAGACGAGCCCGCCGCTCACGACGCCGGGCCCGAACAGGTTGCCGCAGCGGCTCTCACGCCGCCGCTCCTGGCGCCGCTCCTGGCCCGGGCCGCCTTCAGGCCTACCGCCGCACCGGCACCTGTGCGCCAGAGGATGCCTGCCTCAGGGGCGCCCGTCGCAAGGTCAGCGAATTTCTCTGCTGCCGCCTACGCTCCACGAGGGCCGGCCCTCGGTGACGCGTTGGCGCCTGCGCCCCTGCTTATGCTGCGCGCTCGTCACGCCGGCTTGGAGCCGGAGGCCGCTCAGGAGGCCGGCAGCGAGCAGGGCGGAGCGCTCGCTGCGTTGCCCCGCACCACGATCGTGCCGGCGCTCGGCTCGGCGCCGGAGCCTGTGCCAGGCGCGCAGCCGGCGGTTGTGCGGCGCGCGTCTATACCAGGCCTTGGGCTGCCCGCCTTCCCCGCTGCGCCCGCATCCGGCGAGCGGCCCTCAGACGAAACCACGCCGCCGGCGCCCGCTGCCACCGCTGTCCCTGGCAGCCGCGCTGCAGCCCTTGGGAGCGCCCCACTCCAGCTCGTGCGGCTCGCGCCCCTTGCTGTCCCTGGCGCAGACCGGCCCGCGCCGGCTACGCCGGGGCTCGCCGCCGAAACCGCCGCCAGCCTTGTGCGCCGCTTCACCCAGCCCGTCACATCTACCTTTTCGCCGGCTGGCGAGCCCACGACGCAACCTGGCGCGCCCCTGGCCGCCGGAGGCGGCGCGAGCGCAGCGGGCGCGGTTGCAGCCATCCCCGGCGACCCGCAGCGCAGCCTGTCGGTGGTCTCGACGCAGCCGGCTGCTTCCGGCGCGCCACTCCCGCTGCTCAGACGCAGCCTGGCGACGCCGCCTGCCCGCCCGCTCGATGACGCGCAGCTCGGCTCAACGCTCGCCAGGGAGTCGCCCTGGCCTTCCGGGGCGTCTCGCTCCGGCCCGGCGGCGCGCAGCGGCTACCCTGAGCCCGGCAGTCTTGTTGGCGTCGGGCCCGCATCCACCAACGGGCCGGCCGCCCACGCCGCGCCCTCGCTCGACCTGCTGCGGCCCATCGCGCCGCTCCAACGGGCGCCCGAGGCCGCGGCGCCGCTTGGGCCGGCGACGGATGCCGCCAGCGCTCTGATCGCAACTTCGATGAGCGAGCCAGCCTCAGCGGGCCAGGAGGGCCAGGGCGCCCCCGCCATCGATATCGACGCCATCGCACAGAAGGTTTACGAGCAGATCCGCCGTCGCCTGCGCATCGACCAGGAGCGGCTTGGCAAATATTAGTTTAGAACCCAACCTCCTGTTCGGGCTTGATCGCTGCGCCGCTGGCGTCGGGACGCGCCCGCCGCAATCTGCAATCGCACCAAGCCCGCCGGGGCGGGGAGGAAATGAGATGAGCAACGGGCTTGTAAAGGCTGAAATCACCAATGTGGACGACGAGCGCGAGAAGGTCGTCTGCATGTTCAACCCGCGTGAATACACCTTCACCAAGCAGAATAACTGGACCGAGGATCGTAACAAGGGCGCCGATGTGGGGCGGCTGGAGTTCGGCGGTGGCTCGCCCGCCAAGCTCTCCCTGCAGCTGTTCTTTGACACCTACGAGGCCCACTACCACGGCGGGCGCCAGCTCAATCAGGCCGGCGACGATGTGCGCCGCTACACCCGCGCCCTCTGGAACATGATGAAGGTGTCGGAGCGCAAGCGCAATCAGACCACAGGCCGCGGCGAGCCCCCCCACGTCCGCTTCACCTGGGGTGCGCTCTGGTCCTTCGAGGCCGTGATCGAGAGCATCTCGCAGAAGTTTACGCTCTTCCTCAACGACGGCACACCCGTTCGCGCCACCCTCGATGTGAGCTTCAAGCAGATCGTCGATGAGGGCCAGTACCCACGCCAGAATCCCACCTCGGGCGGCCATCCCGGCGATCGCCTGCGGGTTGTGCGGGCCGGCGAGAGCCTGGCCCAGATCGCCTTCGAGGAGTACGGCGACGCCACGATTTGGCGCTATCTCGCCGAAACCAACCGCGTCGATGACCCGCTGCGGCTCCGCGCGGGCCAGGTGCTTGTGATCGCCCCGCCGCCCATCGACTAAGGCGCTTGCAACGGCGCTGAGGAGGCCCTATGCCCACGCAAGAGCCCGGCATCGGTCAGTTGTTTCTCCAGGTAGACGGCAGCGACGTCTCGGCCGACGTGATGAGCAAGCTCATGGATATCGTGGTGGAGGATGACCTCGATCAGCCAGCGATGTTCGTGCTGCGCTTTCACGATCAGGGCTACGAGCTGATCGACGGCGAGACCTTCAAGCTCGGCGGCGAGGTGAGGCTGCGCGCCGCCAATCCCGCCGGGCGCCCAGCTCCCCTGCTCGTCGGCGAGATCACGGCCCTGGAGACTGAGCAGGAGCAGGGCCACACGACCTATGTCGTGCGCGGCTACGACCGCTCCCATCGCCTGCATCGGGGGCGCAAGACCCGCACCTTCCTCCGCCAGAGCGACTCCGCCATCGTCGCGCGGATCGCTCGCGAGGCAGGGCTGCGCACCGATATCGAGTCGACCTCCGTCGATCACGAGTACGTCATCCAGGATAACCAGACCGACTTCGCCTTCCTCAAGGCCCGCGCCGCCCGCCTCGGCTTCTGCCTCACAGTGGAGGATCGCACGCTCAAGTTCCGCCGCGCCGAGGCTGCCCCGCCGCAGGCCCCGGCCCAGGAGTGGGGCCGCACCCTGCTCTCCATCCACAGCAGGCAAACCGCCGTCGCCCAGCCGTCCGAGGTCCAGGTCCGAGGTTGGGATCCTGTGACCAAGCGGGCGATCGTGGGCCGTTCCTCGCGCGCCACCCACGCCTCCCAAGCCGGCGACAGGGCCAGCGCCGCGAGCGCCGCCGAGCGGGCCTTCGGCGGCGCCGCCACCCTCCATATAACCGATCAGCCCGTCGCCTCGCAGGGCGAGGCCGACAAGCTCGCCCAGGCGGTGCTCGATGAGGTCGCCGACGATTACCTGTCCGTGGAGGCCGTCTGCCGGGGCGACCCGGCGCTGCGGGCGGGCGCGAAGGTGGAGCTCAAAGGGGCTGGCCGCCGCGTGAGCGGCACCTACCTGATAACAGCGACGCGCCACGAGCTAACCGCCGGCGGAGGCTACCAGACCACGATCTACGTGAGCGGCCGCCGCCCCAATAGCCTGCTCGCCGCCCTCGACGGCGGCCGGGCCGCACAAGGCGTTTCTGGCGTTGTCGTCGGCATCGTCACGAACAACAACGACCCGGAACAGCTAGGCCGCGTGAAGGTTAAGTTCCCCTGGCTCGACGACGGCCAGGAGAGCCATTGGGCGCGCCTCGCCGCCCCCGGCGCCGGAAACGAGCGCGGTTTGCTCCTGCTCCCCGAGGTGGAGGACGAGGTGCTGGTGGCCTTCGAGCAGGGCGACGTGGGCCGGCCCTATATCATCG
>DAOUGF010000493.1:0-10104 GCA_034429295.1 Chloroflexaceae bacterium | reverse complement strand
CCCTGAGCGTCCCCTGGAGCGTTCCTTCTGCGTCCATCCTGCCTTTCGTGTCTTCCCTTTCGCGCCTTCTTTCGCGTCTTCCCTTTCGCGCTTTCTTTCGCGTCTTCCCTTTCGCGCTTTCTTTCGCGTCTTCCCTTTCGAACGTTCGAACCTTCGTTTCGCGTTTTTCGCGGCGCAGCTTTCGCGCACTTTCGCGATTGACTCTCCTACAATGGGAGCCTCTACACTATCCCTGCCGGCACAGGGGTGACCATGTTCAAGATCGCTGATTTCTCCCGCTTCACCAGGGTGAGCGTCAAGATGCTGCGCCACTACGACGAGATCGGCCTGCTGCGGCCGGCCCGCGTCGATCCGGAGAGCGGCTATCGCTACTATGATGCCGCCCAGCTGCCGCGCCTCAACCGGATCATCGCGCTCAAGGATCTCGGCTTCAGCCTGGAGCAGATCGGCGCCATGCTCGACGACAGCCTGCCCGCCGACGAGCTCCGCGGCATGTTGCGCCTGCGCCGCGCTGAACTGGAGGAGCAGATCGAGGCCGCTCGCCGCCGCCTGAGCGCCGTCGAGGAGCGGCTGCGGCAGATCGAGCAGGAGGCCGCGCCGCCCCGCTACGACGTGGTCTTCCGCCCGCTGCCGCCCCAGCAAGTCGCCAGCCTGCGCGCCGTGGTCCCCGACGACGGGCCGTCGATCGGGGCGCTCTTCGACGAACTCGAGCGCCACGTCAAGGCCCAGCGCGCCCGCGCCGCCGGTGCGCCCCTCGCCATCTTCCACGACCCGGAGTACTGCGAGCGGGGCATCGATGTGGAGGTCGCGGTGCCCACGCTCCGCCCTACGGCCCCCAGCCAGCGGGTGCGCTCGCGGGAGCTACCGGGGGAGGAACTGGTGGCGTGCGCCGTCTACACCGGGGGCTATGAGCGCACCGACGAGGCCCTGCAGGCCATCCTGCGGGCCGTGGCGGCGGGCGGCTACGTGGTGGCAGGGCCGTGGCGCGAGGTCTACCTGCGCTTTGGCGCCGGCGATGCGGAGGAACTGGGTGTGCCGGAGGCCTTCCTCGCCGACCGGCCCGAGCTCTATGTGACCGAGGTGCAGATCCCTGTGTCGGCCCAGCGCTGACACCCACTGGAGCGAGCTACAGAGACGAAGCGGGCGCGGAGGGGCCTATTGCCCCGAGCCGCCGCTCCCGCCATGGCTCTCTGTGCCCTGCAGCGCTGTGGTGCGTCCTGATGCGGTACAAGCTGCAATCTGAAAGGAGGGCGTGATGATGCGACTGAAGCTCCTTGGCGCCAGCGGCCTACGGGTCTCCGAGCTCTGCCTGGGCACCATGACCTTCGGCACCGATTGGGGCTGGGGCGCCGACGAGGCCACCTGCCGCGCGATGGTCGAGCGCTTTGTAGAGGCCGGCGGCACCTTCTTCGACACCTCCAACAACTACACCAACGGCACGAGTACACCAACGGCACGAGCGAGCGCATCCTCGGCAGCCTGCTCGCCGCTGAGCGCGACCGCTACGTGATCGCCACCAAGTACACGCTGCGCAACACCGCCGACGACGCCCGGAACCCTAACTTGGGCGGCAACTCCCGCAAGAGCATGCTGCGCTCCGTGGAGCAGAGTCTGCGCAACCTGCGGAGCGACTATATCGACCTGCTCTACCTGCACATGTGGGACGAGACCACGCCGGTGGACGAGGTGCTGCGGGCCGCCGACGATCTGGTGCGGGCCGGCAAGGTGCTCTACTTCGCCTTCTCCGACACGCCCGCCTGGGTCGTCGCCTACGCCGTGGCCCGTGCCGAGGCAATGGGCTGGACGCGCCCCGTGGCGATGCAGGCGCCCTACTCGCTGCTCGACCGGGCGGTGGAGCGCGAGATACTGCCGATGGCCCGCGCCCTCGACCTGGCGTTCCTCGCGTGGGGCCTGCTGGAGAGCGGCACGCTCACCGGCAAATACAGCCGGCCCGGCGATGAGCCGCGCCGCCAATCCAGGGCCAGCGAGCGGGAGTTGGCTGCGGGCGAGGCGGTGACGCGGCTGGCCACGGAGATCGGCTGCTCCCCCGCCCAACTCGCCATTGCCTGGGTGCGCCAGCAGCCGGGGCTGATCATCCCCATCCTCGGCTGCCGCAGCGAGGCGCAACTCCTCGACAACCTGGGCGCCCTGGAACTCCGGCTCTCCGACGAGCAGATGGCGGCCCTGGAGGGTATCGCCGACTTCAGCATCGGCTTCCCCAACGACTTCCTCCACAGCGCCCACGTCCGCCGCATGATCTTCGGCGATACGTTCGCCCGCCTCGACAATCACCGCGCCAGGGCGTAAGGGCGGCCCAGCGTGGCCGCCCTCGCTGGGAGACCCACACGCCTACAGACGTAAGGGCGGCCCATCGTGGCCGCCCTCTGTGCTGTAAGGCTGATCGACCTTCTACCGGCGGAACAGCGGGGTCGGGATCATGCCAGGCGTGCGCGCCGGGTCGGGCGGCGGGCCATCGGTGGGCGACGGCAACACTGGCGTGGGCATCTCGACCGTGGGTGGCTCGGCCGTCGGCGGCTCAGCTGTCGGTGGCTCGGCCGTCGGTGGCTCAGCTGTCGGCGGTTCGGCCGTCGGCTGCTCGCTGGTAGAGCTCGGCTCAACCGTCGGCGGCTCCGGCGTGTCCGGCGGGAGCGGCGTCAGTTCCGAGGGCGTATTCGTCGGCGAGGGCGTCCAGGTGGGCGGGATGGGCGTAGGCGGCAACGGCGGCGCCGTCGGCGAGGGCGTCCAAGTCAGCGCCTCGATCGTGGGGAGCACCTCCTCGGTGGCAGTGGCGCTGGGCGCGGGGCGCTCCGTGCTGGTTGGCCGCGGCGTCGCTGATGGGCGGGCGGTGCGCGTCGCCGTGGGCTGGGGCTCGTCGGTAGCGGTGGCCGGCTCGGGCGAGGGCGAAGGGGCGCCGACGGGAGCCTGCCCGCCGTCGCCGGTGGGGGCGACGCTCGGCACGGGCTCGCCACCGCCGCCGAAGAAGGCGCCTGTGCTTAGCAGCCCAAACCCGGCGACAGCATAGATCAAGAAAATCAGCCCGAGCAGCAAGAGCAGCAGCCCATAGATCGCCCGATCCCGCATCGGCAGGCCGGCCAGCCAGCCCCGCAGGCCGCCGGCCGGCGCGAGGGCGGGCTCAAGTCGCGGCGCCAGAGGCGGAGGCGGGGGCGGCGTTGAAGGCAGCCCGCGGCCCGTGTATAATGGGCATCTGATATGGTTGGCGGAGAGGCAGTACGAGGCCTGGTAGTTGGGCTCGAAGGCCGGGATCTCCTGGGCTTGCCCGGCGGCGTAGCAGCGATGCTCGGGCGTCGGCGAGGCAAAGCGGATCGCCTGGTTCTGCTTTAATCCCAAATATGGGCAGTGACCATTCGGCTCGACCATAATGCTCAAGTGCTCCGACGACGCTCTGGTCGCCCGGTATTATAAGTCCCCCGTTACGGTGGCGTCAAAGAAACGCAGGCACCTATGCGAATCCTGGTCGTCTCAGACATCCATTCGAACCTCGTAGCTCTGGAGACGGTGCTCGCAGCCGCCGGCGACCACGACGAGCTCTGGTGCCTCGGCGATACCATCGGCTATGGCCCGCGCCCGAATGAGTGCATCGCCCTGATGCGCCAGCACGCCAAGTATGTCATCACCGGCAACCACGACCTCGCCTGCCTCGCCAAGATCGACCTGCGGGACTTCAACCCCGATGCTCGCAGGGCCAATATCTGGAACGGCGAGCAACTCCTGGATGAGCACCGCCAATGGCTCGAGCAGCTCGAGCCCGCCCAGACGATCGACGATCGCTTCTTCATCGCCCACGGCAGCCCCCGCGAGCCGATCTGGGAGTACCTGCTCGCGCCGGAGCAGGCGACCGCCAATTTCGCCCTCTTCACCCAGGAGATCTGCCTGATCGGCCACTCCCACGTGCAACTCGGCTTCCGCCTCCGCCCGGATTCCGAGCGGGCCGAGCGCTTCCTCCCCGATCGCTCCCGCACCGTCGAGCTCGACGGCGTCACCCGCTACTTCATCAATCCCGGCAGCGTCGGCCAGCCCCGCGACCAGGATCCCCGCGCCGCCTACGCCGTGATCGACACCGACAACGGCAGTATCCGCTTCAATCGTGTCGAGTACGATATCCAAGAGACTCAACGCCAGATGCGGGAGGCGGGGCTCCCCACAGCCTTGATCCGCCGCCTCGAGTTTGGCATGTAGGGATGAATTTCGGCTGAATGAGTATCGAGCAGCAGTACCGCGCCCGCTTCGCCCGCTCCGCCCGCCTCGCCGCCGAGGCTCGCGGCGCGCTCCCCGGCGGCGTGACCCACGACGGCCGCACCGCGCCGCTTTTCCCGCTGTTTATGGAACGGGCCGCAGGCGCCCATAAGTGGGACGCCGATGACAATCTGCTGATAGATTATGTCTGCGGTCACGGCGCCCTGCTCCTCGGCCACGGCCACCCGGCCGTCGTCGCCGCCCTGCAGGAACAGCTGGCTCGCGGCACCCACTTCGGCGCTGAGCACACCCTCGCCCTGCGTTGGGCCGCCCTGGTGCAGGAGCTCGTCCCCGGCGCCCAGCGCGTCCGCTTCACCAGCTCAGGCACCGAGGCCACCATGCTCGCCCTGCGCCTCGCCCGCGCCTTCAGTGGCCGGCCCACGATCATCCGCCTCCAGAGCCACTTCCACGGCTGGCACGACGGCGTCGCCCCCGGCGCCGACCCCGAGGACCCCAACGCCGGCCTGCCCACAGGCCTGCTCGACGCGATCCTCACTCTCCCTGCCGACCTCGACGCGATCGCCGCAGCTCTCGCCAGCCGCTCCGATATCGCCGCCGTGATCCTGGAGCCCACCGGCGCCTCCTACGGCTCTCAGCCCTTGAGCGTGAGCTTCCTGCAGGAACTCCGCGCTCTCACCGCCGAGCGCGATGTCCTGCTGATCCTCGACGAAGTGGTGACGGGCTTCCGCGTCGCGCCGGGCGGCGCCCAAGCTCGCGCCGGCATTACAGCCGACCTCACCTGCCTGGCGAAGATCCTGGCCGGCGGGCTGCCCGGCGGCGCCGTGGCCGGCCGCGAGGATCTGCTCAGCCTGCTCGCCGCAGGCCCCGCCGGCCCCCGCGAACGCATCCGCCACCAGGGGACATTCAACGCCAACCCGCTCTCCGCTGCCGCCGGCGTGGCCACCCTCGAGCTGGTCGCCACCGGCGCGCCCGGCGAGGCCGCCGCAGCCACAGGCCGGGCGCTCTGCACAGCCCTCAACGAAGTCCTCGTCGCCAACCGGGTGCGCGGCTTCACCGCCTATGGCGACGGCTCGATCGTCCATCTCTTCGCCGACCCCGCCGCCGATCTCGGCCCCGGCGATACGCCCGCTGGCCTGCCCCCCGCCACCCTCAAGCGCGGCGGCGATGCCCGCGTACTGGCCGCCCTCCGCATGGCTATGCAGCTCGGCGGCGTTGACCTGATGCGTGGCCGCAGCGCCTTCGTGAGCGCCGCCCACAGCGCCGAGGATGTGAGCCGCACCGCCGCCGCCCTCGACAGCGCCATCGCGATGCTCCGCGCTGAGGCGCTCATCCCGTAGTACACCTCTCGGCGGCGCAGGGCGCCTACACGTGGGCGCTCTGCGCCGCCCTTATGTCCAGCGAGAACTCGCCTTCATGCAGAACCAACAGATTCGCCCCGCGGCCCCGCTCGCGCCGCGGGCCCCGATCGGCCTGACGATCTTCGCCGCCGTCGCCCTGCTCGGCAGCCTCGCCATCGCCGTGCCCGGCGACCCGGAGTGGTGGAAGGTGATTATCCTCGGCATTGTCCAAGGCGTCACCGAGTGGCTGCCAATCTCCTCCACCGGCCACCTGCTGATCGTCTCCGACCTGCTGCGCTACACGGGCAGCATCGGCGGCACCTTCGAGATCTTCATCCAGTTCGGCACCGTGCTCTCGGTGATCGCCTTCTACTTCCGCGATCTGCTGGCCCAGGCCCTCGCCCTCATCGGCCGCGGGAGCAGCGAGCAGGTCGCCTCCGCCCGGCGCCTCTGGTTGGCCGTGCTGATCGGCACCCTGCCGGCAGGGCTGATCGCCTTCGGCCTGCGGGACTTCATCAAGCAGGTGCTCTACGAGACGCCCCAGGTGATCGCCGGCGCGCTGATCGTCGGCGGCATCATCTTCCTGGTCGTCGAGCGGCTCCCCCGCCGCCAGCGGCCCACCGCCGAGCTTGGGCGGATCACGCCGCTGCAGGCGCTCGCCGTGGGTGTTGCCCAGATCTTCGCTCTGATCCCCGGCATGTCCCGCTCCGGCTCATCGATCGTCGGCGGCCTGCTCGCAGGGCTCGATCGGCCTACAGCCACCGCCTTCTCGTTCTATCTCTCCATGCCGCTGCTCGGCGCCGCAACGCTCTTCGACCTGCTCGGCAGCCTCGACCAGATCCAGCCCGCCGACTGGAGCCGGCTGCTGCTCGGCTCCGTCGTGGCGATGATCGTCGGCTACGTGACGATCGGCTGGCTGCTGCGCTACATCGCCCGCAACAGCTTCATCCCCTTCGGCATCTACCGCATCGCCGTGGGGCTGCTCATCCTCGCGCTGGCGGCGCTGGGAGCGCTGTAGCAAGGCCGAAGCATCCGCGCAGCGAACACTTCGGCCCTGCTGCGATCCTCTCACCCTCGAATAATCGCCAGCACCTCATCCCGCTTGGCCGCCATCTCTTCAGGCGAGGCGATCGACTCGAGGTTGAGGCGGATAAGCGGCTCGGTGTTGGAGCCGCGCACGTTGAAGTGCCAGGTGTCGTAGCTCACCGAGACGCCGTCTAGCCGCTCGACCTTGCCGTCGGCGTAGCGCGTGGCAAGCTCCTCCAGCTTGGCCTTCACATCGGCGACCCTGGAGTTGATCTCGCCGGAGATGAAATATTTCGCCTCCAGCTCCTTCAGCATATCGCTCATCTTCACGCCGCGCTTCGCCAGCATCTCCATCAGCAGTAGCGCTGGGATGATGCCGGAGTCGGCGTAGAAGAAATCCTTGAAGTAGTAGTGGCCCGTCACCTCGCCGGCGAACACGGCGTCCTCCTTCGCCATGCGCCGCTTGATGAAGGCGTGGCCCACCCGCTCCATCAGCGGCGTGCCGCCTTTGGCCTTGATCAGGTCAGGCACGGCCCAGGAGGCCCGCACGTCGTAGAGGATCTTCGCGCCGGGGTACTTCTCCAGCATGTACTGGCCCATCATCGCGGTGAGGAAGTCGCCGGAGATGAACTGGCCTCGGTCGTCCACGGCGAAGAAGCGGTCGCCGTCGCCGTCGAAGAGGAAGCCGATATCGAAGCCCTCGGCGGGCACGCGGGCCTGTAGCTCGGCGCGGTTCTCGGGCTGCAGCGGGTCAAGGCCGTGGTTCGGCAGGGTGCCGTCCGGGTCGAGATACATGCCCTCGAACTGGATCGGCAGCCGCCCGAAGATCTCGCTGAGGATGGGGCCGACCATGCCGTTGCCGGTGTCGGCGATCACCTTCAGATTCCTGCCCCGCAGGCTCTCCACATCGATCAGCGAGAGCACCTTCTCGATGAAGGGCTCCTTGAAGTCGTGCTTGACGATCTCGCCCTTGCGCGCTGGCTGCGGGAAGGCCTCGCTCTCCACCAGCCGGCGCAGATCCTGGATGCCCTCGTCGCCGCTGAGCAGGTAGGGCATCTGGCGCACCATCTTGAAGCCGCTGTACTCCTTCGGGTTGTGGGAAGCCGTCACCATCATCCCAGGCAGGCCGAGGGTGGCGCAGGCGAAATAATACTGGTCGGTGCTGACCATGCCGATGTCGGCGACGTCGGCCCCCTGATCAGTGATCCCGCGGGTCACCGCCTCGAACATGGCGGGCCCGGAGGTGCGCATATCGCGCCCAACGATCACCTTGTCGGCGCCGAGGAAGGTCACAAAGGCGCGACCGATGAGGTAGGCGGCCTCCTCGTTCAGCTCCGTCGGGTAGATACCGCGGATATCGTAGGCTTTGAAGATCCCGGGGTTTACCTGCATCGTTACTCTCCTCCCAAGCTGGATCTGCACCTATGCTACCACACCGATCCGCCCCGACGCTGCGAGGAGCAGCAGTTCGCCGCTATCAATTTATTCAGGTTAGCGGCGCATCCCACACGACCGTCAACTCGCCACCCCTGCCGGCCGCGTAGAAGCCGATCCTTACTCAGATCAGTGATGGCTGAGATGGTGGGCCACGGGTGGCTGTGCCTATGGCGCTCTATCGTAATCCAGGATATTCCCATGTCCGGGAAGGATCGGGCCGCAGCAGAAGGATGCCGGCACAGCGAGCTTCGTGTAGGAAGCTGACAGGTCGTAGTGGGCATACGTATAGTGCCCGAAGGTGACAGAGTACAGGTAGGCGAGCTCCTGCCCCCACCAGCGCGCCGAGTGGAAGGGGAGAGACATCAGCTGCTCGCCGCTCTCCGCCGCCACCACCTGCGTCTCGCGGAAGGGTGCCTTCCCGCCGATGATACCGGAATACTCGAAGCTCAGGCGGCGCCCGTCGGGCGACCAGGCCAGGCCGCTGCACGATGACAAGTCCAGGTCTGAGGCGCACCCAGTGAGCTTCCGGCTCCCCGCCCCGTCGGCGCCCATCACGAAGATGTCGCCGGCTATGTAGGCGATCTGCCCGCCATCAGGAGACCATGCCGGGCCGCCGCCGATGGCGAGCTCGCGCGGCTCACCCTCATCCGCCGCCACCACGAAGATACGCTCGCGCTGCTGGTAGCCGCCCTCTGGCGCATCGGTGATCACGAAGAGCAGCGTCTGTCCATCCGGCGACCAGGACGGCGCCCCACAGGACGCGCCGTCGCAGTCCGTCAGCAGGCGGGGCGTGCCCGTCTCCCCGTCGACCGCGTAGATCCCCTCGGGACCGCCGGCGTGGGCGGCCACTGCGATCCCGCGCCCGTCGGGCGACCAGGCCGGGCGCGCCACCACGGTGAGCGCCGTGGCCAGCCCGCGCTCGCCCCGGCCGTCCATGCCGATTGTGAACAGCTTTCCGTCCCGCACAAAGGCCAGCCGGCGGCCGCCGGGGGCCAGGGCGGGCAACGTTCCGTAGGCGATCGGCACCGCAGCCGACCCCTCGGCCTGGAGATACAGCCGCAGCGGCACGCTGACATAGTCAGCCAGCAGCAGCGACGCGCTATCAGGCGTCCACACCGGTGCGCTGCCAGTTCCTAGCGGGCGCAGGTCGCTGCCGTCCCGCCTGACCGTATAGACAGAGCTGAGGCCGAGAGCGGAGGTCGTCACGGCGATCTGGCTGCTATCGGGGGACCAGGTCGCCCCCTCGACTTCGGCCAGCCCCTCGACACGCAGCGGCTGACCGCCGCCGCGATCCACCAGGAACAGCTGACGGGTCACGAAATCGTCGGTGAACGCCAGCTGCGTGCCGTCCGGCGACCACCCGAGCAGCTTATAGACGCCGGTAGCGAGAGTTAGCTCCCGCTGGCCATCGGCGCCGATGACCTTGAGCGTGTCGGCGCCGTAGCTCTCGCCCTGCTCCAGGAAGGCGATCGCGTCGCCGGCTGGTGACCACTGCGGCGCGGTCCCCGCGGCGAGCTTCCGCGGAGGCTGGCCGTCCAGGCCCACAATATTCACCGCGTAGTCGTGGAACGACTCCGTGCTGTAGAGCAGCGTGTTGCCGTCAGGCGACCAGGCGAGGTTCATAGGTAACTGCGCCGAGGAGGCCACGGTGACGGGCTCGGCCGTCGCAGGGGAGCGGACAACAATCTTCCAGCCCCCCTCACTCAGCTCAAGGTAGGCGCAGCGGGCGCCGTCCCGCGACAGGGCGGTGCAGTAGGCAGGTAGCTTCTGGGCCGGCGCGCCGTCGATGCTCAGGAGGTATGTGACCAGCTCGTTGCGGGGCCCAAACACGCTGCTGACATAGAGCTGCTCCTCGAGCCAGAGCCTCCGGCTATCAGACGCCCACTGGACGCGCAAGCAGATGTTACAGTCGGCCAGCTTGCGCTGCCCAGAGCCATCGCGCGCCATCACATAGAGCGCATTGTGTTCATCACGAGTCGAGAAGAAGGCGATGAAGCGGCCGTCAGGCGAGAGGGCGGGCGCCGAGTCGTTGGTGGTCGGCCCGCTGAGGACGCGCCGGGCGCTCCCGTCGGCCAACGCCTCGACGATC
>DAOUGF010000492.1:0-2379 GCA_034429295.1 Chloroflexaceae bacterium | reverse complement strand
CTCGGCGGCCTGCTGGCCCTGCAGCGGCGCGATGCCCACCTCGCCGGCACCCACTTGCTCGACGAAGCCACCGGCGAATACAACCGCCCCTACATCGAGCGGCTCCTGCCCGGCGAGGAGATCGTGCTCGTGCATCTCGCCTACCGCGAGCAGGGCTTCATCCTCCCCCCCGGCAACCCCCGCGGCCTCTCCTCCCTGGCCGACCTGACGCGCCCCGAGGTGCGGCTCGTCAACCGACAGAAGGGCTCGGGCACCCGCGTGCTGCTCGACTACCACCTGCGGCAGGCAGGGATCGATCCTGGCTCCATCAGCGGGTATGAGCGCGAGGAGTTCACGCATATGGCGGTGGCAGCCGCGGTGCTGAGCGGCGCGGCAGATGTGGGCCTCGGCATCCGCGCCGCGGCTCAAGCCCTCGGCCTGGACTTCGTGCCGCTCTTCCACGAGCGCTACGACCTGGCCATCCCGCGGCGCCACTGGGAGAGCGAGCTGCTCGCGCCGCTGCGGGCCGCTCTCGCTGACCCTGCGTACCAGGCGGCGGTGGCCGCCCTCGGCGGCTACGATGTGGCGCAGATGGGCCGGGAGCTCTAATCCTCTCCCGACTCCCACCATGTCACATCCTGAGATGGTCGCTCGTCTTTCTTCCGTAGCGGCAGATTGTGATGCTTTTCTCAAGCATCTGCCGCGGAGGAGGAACGATGAACACCGAACAGCTTGTCAGGATGGATATACAGCCCGTCGAGCCCGCACGCCCCGCCGAGGAGCTCTGGCCCGTGCCGAGGCCGGGCGCGCCGCGGCGGCCGCGGGTGGTGATTGTCGGCGGCGGCTTCGGCGGCGTGAGCGCGGCGCAGGCCCTGGGCAACCAGGATGTGGATGTGCTGCTGCTCAGCCGCACCGACTACCACGGCTTCTGGATGTTGCTCTACCAGGTGGCTGCCGGCCAGTTGGAGCCATCCGCCATCGCGACCCCGGTGCGCGCCATGCTGCGGCGCTACCGCAACATCCGCTTCCAGGTGGCTGAGGTGCGCGACGTGGACTTGGAGCGGAAGTTGGTGCGCACGGCGGAGCGGGAGATCCCCTACGACTACCTGATCCTCGCTGCCGGGAGCGCCACCCACTACTTCGGCCAGGAGCGCTTCCGGAGCAACTCCCTAAGCTTGCATGATGTTGAGGAGGCCGAGCGGCTGCGCGACCGGGTGCTGGCGGCGTTCGCGCAGGCGGCCGCCGAGCCCGACCCGGAGCGGCGGGCGGCGCTGATGACCGTGATCGTGATCGGCGGCGGTCCCACCGGCGTGGAGCTCGCCGGCGCCTTCGCCGAGCTGATCCGCGGCCCCGTGGCCCGCGCCTATCCCGAGCTCGATCGGCGGGCGGCCCGCGTGCTGCTCGTCGAGGGCGGCGACAGCATCCTCGCCGCCTTCCCTCCCACCCTGCAGCGCAGCGCGCGACGCGCCCTCGAGCGGCGCGGAGTGGAGCTTCGGCTTGGCGCGCCCGTCACCAGCGTCGAGGCCGGGCGCGTGACCCTGGCGGACGGGAGTGTTATCGCCGGGTGCACGGTGGTTTGGGCCGCCGGCGTGCGCTCAGCGCCCCTGGCCGACGCGCTCGGCGTGGCCCTCGGCCGCGCCGCGCGGGTGCCCGTGGAGCCGACGCTCAACCTGCCGGGCCACCCGGAGGTCTTCGTCGTCGGCGATATGGCCTACCTGGAGGGCTACCACGGCGGCGCCTACCCCATGGTCGCCCAAGTCGCCATGCAGATGGGCAAGCGGGCCGCCTATAATATCCGGGAGCAGATCGCCGGCAGGCCGCCGCAGCCCTTCCGCTACTTCGACTTCGGCCAGATGGCGATGGTTGGGCGGGGCGCGGCGCTGTTCGATAGCAACGGGGTGCAGCTCGCGGGCGTGGTCGCCTGGCTGATCTGGCTCGGCGTCCATCTCTTCTACCTGCCCGGCCTGCGCAACCGGCTCGTGGCGCTCACAAACTGGCTCGCCACCCTGCTCACCGGCGGCGTGGCCACGCCTCGCTTCCGCAGGCCGCGCCGCCCGGCGATCGGCCCCCGCGCCCCGGCCCGTTAGCCGAAAGGCGCCCCACCGCTAAGAGATTGTGCCGGCCTGCGCAGAACAGGCCGGCACAACGGAGAGATAAGATGCCGCTCACAGCTGAAGAGTTCGAGGCGCACCGCCCGCGGCTCTTCGCCCTCGCCTACCGCATGCTGGGGAGCGCCAGCGAGGCGGAGGACGTCGTTCAGGACGCCTACCTGCGGGCGAGCGAGGAGAAGGAGATCCGCGATCCCCGCGCCTTCCTGATGACGGTCACGACGCGGCTCTGCCTCGATCGCCTGGAGGCCGCCCGCACTGTCCGCGAGAAATATATCGGGCCGTGGCTCCC
>DAOUGF010000491.1:0-12696 GCA_034429295.1 Chloroflexaceae bacterium | reverse complement strand
TACGTTGCGGTATTTGCGGGGTATGATACCGCACTTTGGGGGCGCGCCGCCTGCAGGCGCAAGCGCTTCGCGCTACTGCGTCCGCCCCCGACACCTCCCGCCTAGCGGGCCTCACCCCCGGACCCCAAAGCCGACTGTTTTCCCCGCCGAGCCGCCTGGTGGCGCATGCCCCTCGGCGCCGAGAGCGGGAGCGGCACTACCCACTCAACGCCACCCTCCCCACAGCTTCGCTACTCAAGGGTATCGTGGTGGAGACGAAGCCGCCCGGCAGCGGGCTTGGGGGGAACGCAACGCCCGCACCTGCGTGGCTGGCATGCAGCGATGGCGTGTCGGTGCTGGCAGCCATTGGCTTCGGGGGTTCCAAGGGGGTAGCCGCACCTTTGGCGGGGAGCGCGAGGGGCAGCGCCTCGCATGCAGCGTGTTGCAGACACCGAGAGCCGCGCTCGCCCGCCGGGGATGTGGGCAACGCGCCCACGCCCGCTGGTGAGGGCTGGGGCGTCGGCACCCATTAAAGAGCCCGTCTTTATCCATGCGGTACAATGGCCTCGGTGGCGCTGGCCGCTACCCACATCTAAACCATCACGGAAACCATCAATGAGCTACAATAAGGAACTACAGAAGGAACTACAGGCAAAGATCACCGCCCGCACCGCCAAAGTGGGCGTGATCGGGTTGGGCTACGTCGGCCTGCCTTTGGCCGCCCGCGCGGCAGCCCAGAGCTTCAGCGTGCTCGGCTTCGAGTTGAGCGAGGAGCGCGTGGCTTTGATCAACGCCGGCCAGAGCTACATCGGCGATGTGCCGGACGGTGTCCTCGCCGACCTGCGGGCCGCTGGCCGTATCGAGGCCACCACCGACGTCGCCCGCATGGCTGAGTGCGACCTGCTCGTGATCTGTGTGCCCACTCCGCTGAACCAGACCCGCGACCCCGACCTGAGCTTTATCGAGGCCGCCAGCGACACGATCGCCCGCACCCTTCGCCCCGGCCAGTTGGTCATTCTCGAGAGCACCACCTACCCCGGCACCACCCGCGAGGTAGTGGCGCCGCGCCTCGCCGCCGGCGGCCTGCGTCCCGGCGCCGACTTCTTCCTCGCCTTCTCGCCCGAGCGCATCGACCCCGGCCAGACCAGCAGCAAAGGCTACAGCGTCGAAAACACGCCCAAGGTGGTTGGTGGCCTCACCCCTCTCTGCACCGAGCTCGCCTGCGCCTTCTACAGCCAGATCACCAGCAGCGTGGTGCCCGTCTCCTCCCCCGACGTCGCCGAGCTCACCAAGCTCTTTGAGAACGTCTTCCGCGTCGTTAATATCGCCCTCGTCAACGAGCTCGCCCTGCTCTGCGACCGCATGGGCCTCAATGTCTGGGAGGTGATCGACGCCGCCGCCACCAAGCCCTACGGCTTTATGCGCTTCACTCCGGGCCCTGGCCTCGGCGGCCACTGTATCCCGATCGATCCCTTCTATCTCACCTGGAAGGCCAGGGCCTACGACCTGACGACCCGCTTTATCGAGCTGGCCGGCGAGATCAACACCCAGATGCCGCGCCACGTCTACGATCTGGTGGTGCGGGTGCTCAACCGCCAGCGTAAGGCCCTCAACGGCGCCACGGTGCTGATCCTTGGCGTGGCCTACAAGCCCGATGTTGACGACTACCGCGAGTCGCCCGCCATCAAGGTGATGAATCTGCTCGCCGCCGAGGGCGCCGTCGTCGTCGCCTGCGATCCCCACGTGCCGCGCTTCCAGGCCCACGACGGCAGCGTTTACGAGACGGTCCCCCTGAGCGATGAGCTGCTCACCAGCTGCGACTGCGCCGTGATTATCACCAACCACAGCGCCTTCCCCTACGAGCGGATCGTCCAGCTCGCCCCCGCCGTCGTCGATACTCGCAACGCCACCGGGCAGCTCCCCGCGGAGCTACGGGCCAGGGTTGAGCTGCTCTGAGCTCGAGCCGCTCTGGCGCGTCCTGATGCCGCGTTCTGACAATATTGTAATTGCAAACTACGATCCCGTTCCGTATTCTGACAGCTGCAGCTGCGTCCTCGCTGTCATGGCTCATCTGCCCTGCCGCCGGCTCCATGTGTGAGTGGTGGTGTGCGCTGCGATATGCGCTATCATCATATTCATACAGAGCAGCGCGGGCGATGAGTGTGCCTGCGAGTGGAAGGAGTTTCTCGTGATGAGCGAATCTAGCTGGCCGGAGCGCCACAGCTTCTGGCGGGGCCGCCGCGTGGTGGTAACGGGAGGCGCCGGCTTTCTCGGCAGCTTTGTGGTCGAGCGGCTGCGCGCCTTCGAGCCGGAGGCGATCGTTGTGCCGCGCACCAGCACCTATGATCTGCGGGAGCGCGACGCGATCCGCCGGCTGCTTGACGACGCCCGCCCCGATATTGTGCTCCATCTGGCCGCCCGCGTCGGCGGCATTGGCATTAATCGTGAGCACCCCGCCGACTTCTTCTACGATAACCTGATGATGGGCGTGCAGCTGCTCCACGAGAGCTGGCGCGCCGGAGTGGAGAAGTTCGTCGCCCTTGGTACCGTCTGTGCCTACCCTAAGTTCACTCCGGTGCCCTTCCGCGAGGAGGATCTCTGGAACGGCTACCCGGAGGAGACGAACGCCCCCTATGGGATGGCCAAGAAGATGATGCTGGTGCAGAGCCAGAGCTATCGGGAGCAGTACGGCTACAACTCGATCTTCCTGCTGCCGGTGAATCTCTATGGCCCCCGCGACAACTTCGACCTCCACAGCTCCCACGTGATCCCCGCCCTGATCCGCAAATGCGTCGAGGCCCGCGACGCCGGCGAGTCCGAGATTGTCGCCTGGGGCGACGGATCGCCCACCCGCGAGTTTCTCTATGTGGAGGACGCCGCCGACGCCATCCTGCTGGCTGCCGAGCGCTACAACAGCAGCGAACCCGTCAACATCGGCAGCAGCTACGAGATCAGCATTAAGGAGCTGATTGAGACGATCGCCCGCCTCACGGGCTTTACGGGCCGGATTGTCTGGGATACGAGCAAGCCGAACGGCCAGCCCCGGCGCAAGCTCGATACCACACGGGCCAAGGAGCGCTTCGGCTTCGTCTCTCAGACGTCGTTCGAGGAAGGGCTCCGCAAGACGATCGCGTGGTACGAGCAGCACCGCGCCGTCGCTATGCACTAACGCGATGATGAGCGTGCCCCGCGCTGAACTGCTGCGCCGCTGGGCCATGGTTGCGCTGGGGATGTTCATCCTTGGCCTGGCCATCGTCACGCTGGCGCCGTTCCGCTTCCAGATCCCCCCGCGGCTGCTGGATGGGGGCCCGCTCGCCATGTTGACGGCGCTGCTCGCCGGCCCGAGCCATCCCGACGATGTGCTGAATAACCTGCTGCTCTTTCTGCCCTTCGGCATCCTGCTCGCGGCCGCCGTCTCCGGCCGCCCCAGGATGTTCGTCATCGTGGGGCTGGCCGGGACCGCCCTCGCCTGTGCCATCGAGGTGGCCCAACTGTTCCTGCCCGCCCGCACCGCCTCGCTGATCGATGTCGTCGCCAATCTCGGCGGCGCGCTCCTTGGGGCGCTCTGCCTCTGGTGCGCCGAGCGTTGGGCCGCCTCGCGGCGCACCCTCGTGGTTGGCACGCTCGCCTACCTGGCCGTGGCCCTCGCCCTGGCCGCCCAAGTGCAGACCGCCGCCCGGCTCGATAGCTGGGATGCCGGCTATCGCCTGCTGATCGGCAACGAGCATAATGGCATGCACCCCTGGGCCGGCACGGTGGAGGATCTGCGGATCGCCGCTGTGGGCCTCGCGCCCGTTGAGGCCCAAGCGATGCTGGAGGGCCGGCCGGTGCAGGCCTTCGAGCATGCGCTCGTCCTCGACTACCCGCTCGGCGGCCAGTTGAGCGAGCGCGCCGGGCGCACGCCGGATCTGGTGCGCCGCGCCACCGAGCAGGGAAGCTATCTGCGCAGCGCCGAGCCGGTTGCCGCGGCCATTGCGGCGATCAAGGAGGCTGATGCCTTCACCCTGTCGGCGACGGTCACGCCGGCCGCGGGCGATCAGCGGGGCCCGGCGCGCATCATTTCGCTCTCGTACAACAACAGCCTGCGCAACCTGACGATCGGCCAGCAGGGTGATGCTGTGGTGGTGCGGCTG
Source organism: Chloroflexaceae bacterium (assembly GCA_034429295.1). Lineage (GTDB taxonomy): Bacteria > Chloroflexota > Chloroflexia > Chloroflexales > Chloroflexaceae > OHK40. The sequence continues at coordinate 8,584 of DAOUGF010000491.1, read as the reverse complement.
CGCACCGCCAGTAACGGCCCGAACGGCACGTTGCAGCAGCTCCGCGCGCCGGGTCTGCTCGCTGCGGGCGAGCCACGGCGCCTGCTGCTCACCTACGAGGGGGCGCGCCTCGCCCTCTACGCCGATGGCGTGGATACGCCCTGGGAGCTGGAGATCGTGCCAGAGGCCGTGGCCCTCAGCTGGCTGGCGCCGGGCGAGGTGGCCCGCGTCGTCTCAGAGTTGCCCCCGGCGGCCCTCGTCACAGGGGGTTGGCTGCTGGTCCACGGGCTGATCGGTCTGCCCCTCGGGCTGGCGCTGGCCTGGAGCAGAGGCCCGCTGCTGCCGCTCCTCGGCCGCTGGGGTGGCGCGGCCCTGCTGGCGCTGTTGCTGCCGGCAGGGTTCGAGTTGCTGCTCGCCGCGGCGGGCGGGCGCGCTGTGCGTGAGATGAATATCGGCGTCGAGGCGCTCTTCGCGCTCGGCGCCCTGGCGTTCTTTGGCGCCCGGGCCGGCCGCGTGCTGGCCCCCCGGCGCCTCTCTACGGCGGAGGTGCCTGTTGTCGATAGCAGAGACGCAGCATAAGCGGCTCGTCGAGGCAGACGAGAGGCCTGAGCGCCGGGCGATCGTGATTCAACCTACGAGCGGCTGGGCCGGCTTGGGCCTCCGTGGGCTCTGGGAGTTCAGGGAGCTGCTCTACTTTCTGGTCTGGCGCGATGTAAAAGTGCGCTACAAGCAGACGGTCCTGGGCGCATCATGGGCGATTCTGCAGCCGCTCCTCACCATGGTGGTGTTCAACGTCTTCTTCCACCGGCTGGCGAAGGTCCCCTCCGAGGGCGATATCCCCTATGAGATCTTCTCGTACGCCGGCCTGCTGCCCTGGCAGTATTTCAGCACGGCGGTGGCCTCCTCGTCGAACAGCCTGCTCAACAGCGCCGCCCTGATCCGCAAAGTCTACTTCCCGCGGATCAGCGTGCCGGTGGCGAGCGCCCTCGGCGGCCTGGTGGATTTTTGCTTCGCCTTCCTGGTGCTGCTCGGCATGATGGTCTGGTTCCGGGTTGTGCCAACCCCCGCGATCCTGCTGCTGCCGATCTTCATGCTGCTCGCTATCGCCACCGTCGTCGGGATCGGCCTGTGGCTCTCCGCCCTTAGCGTGCAGTATCGCGATGTGCGCTATATCGTGCCGTTCCTGGTGCAGTTCTGGCTCTTCGCCACGCCTGTGGTCTATCCGAGCAGCCTGATCAGCGAGCCCTGGCGCACGATCTATGGCCTCAACCCGATGGTCGGTGTCGTCGAGGGGTTTCGCTGGGCCTTGCTCGGCACCAACCCGCCCAGCGCCGCGATCTTCGTCTCAGCGCTGGTGACGGCCACCCTGCTGCTGACAGGCATGCTCTTCTTCCAGCGCACCGAGCGTAAATTTGCAGATATCCTATGAGTATCGCGGTTCGAGCGGAGCATCTGGCTAAGGCGTATCAGATCGGGGTGGGGGGCGAGCGCCGCGCCGCCTATAGCACCCTGCGCGATCAGATCGCGGCGGCCTTCGCCGCGCCCCTGCGGACGTTCGGCAGGCGCGCGAAACCGCGCACCGAGACGATCTGGGCGCTGGACGATGTCTCCTTCGAGATCCGGCATGGCGAGACGGTCGGCATCATCGGGCGCAACGGCGCTGGCAAGAGCACCTTGCTCAAAGTGCTCTCGCGGATCACCGAGCCCACCCGCGGCCGCGCCACGATCTATGGTCGCGTCGGCTCGCTGCTCGAGGTCGGCACCGGCTTCCACCCCGAGCTCACCGGGCGCGAGAATATCTTCCTCAACGGCGCGATCCTCGGCATGCACCGCTCTGAGATCGTGCGCAACTTCGATGAGATCGTCGCCTTCGCCGAGGTCGAGAAGTTCATCGACACGCCGGTGAAGTACTACTCCAGCGGCATGTACGTCCGCCTGGCCTTCGCGGTGGCTGCCCACCTCGAACCTGAGATCCTGATCGTTGATGAGGTGCTGGCTGTTGGCGATGTGCGCTTCCAGAAGAAGTGCCTCAACAAGATGCAGGACGTAGGCCAGGACGGGCGCACGGTGCTCTTCGTCTCCCATTCGATGTCGGCGATCACCCGGCTCTGCTCGCGGGCGATCCTGCTCGACCATGGCACGGTGCTCGCCGACGGCCCTTCCCATCAGGTGGCGAGCGCCTATCTGAGCAGCGGCCAGGGTACGAGCGCGGTGCGCACTTGGGAGCCCGCATCAGCCCCGGGCGGGCAGGTCGCCCGTCTCCGCTCTGTCTGCGTGCGCAATGAGCAGCTTGAGATCAGCGATGTGATGGATATTCGTCAGCCAGTGTATGTGGATCTGGAGTATGAGGTGCTGCAGGGCGGACGGCTGCTGCTGCCCCATTTCCATGTCCACAACGAGGAGGGAACCCGCATCTTCACAGCTCTCGACCTTGACCCGCAGTGGCGGCGGCGGCCCCGCCCTGCAGGGCGCTACATCAGCCGCGCACAGATCCCGGGGAACCTGCTCTCGGAAGGGATGCTCAGCATCCACCCCTGCATGCTCTCACTGAGCCCCAATCAGGAGGAGTTCTCCGTGCCCGAGGCGGTCGCTTTCCAAGTGGTGGATAGTCACGACGGCGACTCGGCCCGTGGCGACTGGGTCGGTCGCCTCGGCGGCGTCGTTCGGCCGATGCTTACCTGGACAACCCCGGTGAGCCCGGATCAGGGCCCTCCGTAAGCCGAAAGCTAACAGAGCGCTGCCCTGGTGTACGCCCAACCCCGGCATACCACACATCAATCTGAGTAGGGGGTGCACAGGTGAACGCTAGCTCCCATGACGCGAAGCTCATCAGTGTAATCATTCCCGCCCGCAACGCCGCGACGCTCCTTGGGGAACAGCTGGCGGCGCTTACCAAACAGACGTACGCGGACCCGTTCGAGGTGTTGGTTGTTGATAACGGCTCGACCGATTCGACCGCCGAGGTGGTGGGGCGCTACGGAGCGCTCCTGCCCGGTCTGCGCTATATCTACGCCGATGAGAAGCGCGGCCGGGCCTTCGCGTGTAACGTCGGTGCGCGGAAAGCTTGCGGCGACCGGCTTATTTTTATCGATGCGGACGACGTGGCGGCGCCGGGTTGGCTGGCGGCCATGGCCGAAGCACTGGAGTGCCACCCTGTGGTCGCCGGCGGAATCGATGTAGAGCAGCTGAACTGCGGGACGATCTGGCGCCCGAAGCCGTTCACGAGCGCCACTGCGCCGGCCCTTGGCTTCTTGCCGTATATGATCGGTGCCAACATGGCAATGTGGCGCGAGGCCTTCGAGGCTGTCGGCGGCTTTGCTGAGGAGCTCCTCACCGGCTCGGATATCGATATCTCCTGGCGCCTGCAACTGGCCGGCTATACGATCAAGGACGCGCCCGACGCGGTGATGTATTATCGCTACCGGCAGGGCCTCGGCCCCTTCTGGAAGCAGATCGTGCAGTACGGAGAGTGCCACGTCTTGCTCTATGTGCGCTACCGCGACAAGGGCATGCCCCGTTCCTCGCTCAAGGATTTTCTGCGGCGGGTGCGCTGGCTGTTACGCCACGCGCCGGCCCTCGTTCGCGGCGACCATGTGCGTCGTTCGCGCTGGCTCTATACTGCGGCGGGTCGCTGGGGGCGTATCCGGGGGTGTTTGCGTTATCGCACCCTCTATCTCTAACCACTATGACAACGCACGAGGGAACGATCAACATAAGCGTCATCATCCCGTGCTACAACGCGGAGACGACGATCGCAGCTACGCTTGAGAGTCTGGCGCGCCAGCACTGGGATCAGCCGTGGGAAGTGCTGGTTGTTGATAACCGCTCAACCGATCGCTCGCTGACGATCGCGGCGGGCTATCGAGAGCGCCTGCCGTCGCTGCGGCTGATCGATGCGTCCGCCCGCCAGGGCCAGCCGTTCGCCCTGAATGTGGGGGTCGCCGCCGCACGTGGGGCGAAGATCCTGTTGTGCGACGCCGATGATGAGGTGGGCCCGGGCTGGCTGCAGGCGATGGGAGCGGCCCTGAGCGAGCACGAGTTCGTCGCGGCGCGCATCGATAACGAGAAGCTGAACAGCGGCTGGGTGCGCCAGAGCCGTGGGAATAATCAGCGCGATGGGTTGCAGCCCTACCGCTACCCGCCGTTCCTCCCCCACGCCAGCAGCGGCTCTCTCGGCTTCAGCCGCGAGCTGTACGAGCGTATCGGCGGCTTCGACGAGAGCCTGCTCTACCTGCACGACACCGACTTCTGCTGGCGGGCACAGCTCGCCGGGGTCAAGCTCCATTTTGTCGCCGATGCGGTTGTGCATATGCGCTATCGCACCACCATGCGGGCGCTCTGGCGCCAGGCCTACAACTACGCCATCGACAACGTGCTGCTCTACAAGCGCTATCGCTCTAAGGGCATGCCGCCGATCTCGCCCGGGATGAGCCTGAGGGCCTGGTGGCAACTCGCCCGGCGGGTAGTCAAGGTGCGCGGGCGCGGCAGCCTTGCCATCTGTCTCTGGTACGGCGCGCAACGGCTCGGGCGCTTGCGGGGGAGCCTCAAGTATCGCGTCTTTGCGCTCTAAGGCGAGGTTCATGTTTGAGCCACTGAAGCTACGCTGGGCGATCTTCTGGTTGCGTCTGGGCGGGACCGGCCCGCTCGGGCGGGTCGCCTCGTGGCTTGCCGGGCTCTTCACCCCGCCCTACAAAGGCCGCGCGGCCCTCGCTCGCAAAACCCCGCGCGGCTACATCGCCCCCTCCGCCCGCCTCTATGGCCGGGAGATCCAGCGCGGCTCGCAGCTGTTCATCGGCGAGCGAGTGACGATCTACCAGGGGCGGGAGGCCGGCCCCGTGATCCTCGGCGATCGGGTCCATCTGCACCAGGATACGATCGTGGAGGTGGGCAGGGGCGGCAGCGTGCGGATCGGCCACGACACCTTCATTCAGCCCCGCTGCCAGCTCTCCGCCTACGTCGAGAGCATCAGCATCGGGGCCAATGTGCAGATCGGGCCTGCCTGCGCCTTCTATCCCTACGACCACGGCGTGGCGCCAGGGCAGTTCATAGCCGCCCAGCCGCTCACCTCGCGGGGGCCGATCGTGATCGAGGATGATGTATGGCTCGGCCATGGCGTGGTGGTGCTCTCCGGCGTCGAGATCGGGCGCGGGGCCGTGATCGGCGCTAATAGCGTGGTCACAGCCTCCATCCCGCCCGGCGCCATTGCCGTGGGTGCCCCGGCCCGCGTGGTGCGCTTGCGTGGCGATGTGGACGCCGGGCAGCCCGCCCACAACCGCTAGGAGCAGGAGATGAGCGCAACCCGGCCCGCAGTTGGCGTGGTGACGCCGGTTTACAACGGCGCGACCTACCTCGCCGCTGCGATCGAGAGCGTCATTAACCAGTCGTACACGAACTGGTCCTACGTGATCGTCGATAATTGCAGCACCGACGAGACGTTCGCCATCGCCCAAGCCTACGCCGCCCGCGACCGGCGCATCAGCGTGGTGCGGAACCAGCGCCACCTCCCGATGCTGGCCAACTGGAACGAGGCGATGCGGCGCTTGCCGCCCGGCGCCGCCTACTGCAAAGTGCTCCACGCCGACGATCTGCTGCTCCCCCAATGCCTCGAGGCGATGGTCGCCCTGGCCGAGGCCCACCCCGAAGTTGTCGTCGTCGGTGCCTACCGGCTGCAAGGGGAACGGGTCGGCCTCACCGGGCTGCCGACAGATCAGACGGTCTTCTCCGGCCGTGCGCTTGGGCGTCGCTTCTTGCTAGAAGGGCTGCGCATCTTTGGCTCGCCCACCTCAACCCTGCTTCGCGCCGAGCCTGTGCGTCGCCGCGAGGCGTTCTACAACGAGGCCAATCTCCACGCCGATACCGAGGCGATCCTCGAGTTGCTGCGCGAGGGCGACTTTGGCTTTGTCCACGAGACCCTTACCGTCACCCGGGCCCACGCGGAGCAGAACACAACCTTCGCCCGGCGCATGAACTCCTTCCTGCCGGGTAACCTGATGACGCTGCTGCGGCACGGGCGGGCCTTCCTCAGCGAGCGCGAGATCGAGGCGCTTCTCGCCCGCCGTCTCCAGCAGTACGACCGCTTCCTCGCCCAGGCCGTCCTCCAACGCCGCGAGCCGGCCTTCTGGGCCTACCATCGCGAGGTCTGCGCAAGGCTCGGCTACCCGCTCACCCGGCTCCGCCTGGCCCGCGCAACCGGCCGCTTTATCCTTGAGCGCCTCTGCGGGCGCGTTGGCCTCGGCGCGCTTTTTGAGCGCATCGCCCGTCCCAGGGCGACCCCAGCCCGCCGCCTGCTGCGGGCGAGCTAATGGTCCATCGCGGAGAAGCTATGCGGCCGGCCACACCACTGCCAAAGGTGACCTTCGGCATCATCGTGCTGAATGGCGAGCCCTTTACGCGCTACTGTCTGCGGGCGCTCTACCCCTTCGCTCACGAGATTATCGTTGTGGAGGGGGCCTGCCCCGGCGCCGCCGCGTTGGCCACACCTGATGGCCACTCGACCGACGGCACATTGGAGGCGCTGCGCCGCTTTCAGGCCGAGGAGGACCCAGAGGGCAAGCTGCAGATCGTTACCCGCGACGGCTTCTGGAGTGAGAAGGACGAGCAGTCGCAGGCATATGCGGCGCGGGCAACGGGCGACTATCTCTGGCAGGTTGATATTGATGAGTTCTACCACCCCGAGGATATGGCCGCCGTGCTGGCGATGTTGCGGGACGACCCGGCGATCACCGCGGTCTCGTTTCGCGAGCTGAAGTTCTGGGGCTGGTTCGACTATCTGGTGGACGGCTGGTACTCGCGGCGCGGCGCCAACATCTACCATCGGCTCTTCAAGTGGGGGCCCGGCTATCGCTACGCCACTCACCGCCCGCCCACGGTGCTCGACCCGGCGGGGCGGAACCTGCGCGAGCTGCGCTGGGTGAGCGGCGAGGCGCTTGCGCAACGAGGGGTGTTTCTCTATCATTACGCGTTACTGCTGCCCAAACAGGTGCTTCAGAAGAGCGAGTATTATGGCCGAGCTGCCTGGGCCGGCCGCCCCGCCTCGCAGTCCTGGGCCGAGCAGTGCTACATGGGCCTGCGGCGGCCCTTCCGCGTGCATAACGTCTACACCTACCCGAGCTGGCTGGAGCGCTTCACGGGCGCCCATCCGCCGGCCGCCGAGGAGCTGCGCGCGGCGCTGCTGAGGGGCGAACTGGGCGTGGAGTTGCGGCCCACCCACGATGTGGAGCGCCTACTGCGCTCGCCCCGCTATGCCATCGGCCGCGCCGCGCTCAAGCTACTCGAGCGCCCGCTGCGGCCCTTCGACAGGCCCTACAGGCGCTGGAAGGGGCGCCTCGTGCGGTTGCTGCGCGATCCGGCCGCCGGGCTTGCGGCCCTCCAGCGCCGCATCGCGCGCCGCTAGCGGGGAACAGAGCACGACCATGCGCATCGTCCATATCAGCACCTCCGATATCGGTGCCGGCGCCGCCATCGCCGCCTACCGCCTGCACAGCGGCCTGCGGCGCGCTGGCGTCGCCTCGACGATGTTTGTGCTCCAGAAGCGCAGTGCCGACCCCTCGGTGGTGCCGCTGCAGATCCCCAGGGACCCGCTGCGACGGGCGCTCTTGCGACTCCATCGCGAGCTGATCCGCGGCAGCCAGCGTCGCTACCGCCGGAGCGCGCCCGATGGCTATGAGCAGTTCCGCGACGACCGCAGCGAGTATGGCGCCGCCATGCTGCGCCAGCTGCCGCCGGGCGAGGTGATCACTCTGCACTGGGTGAGCGGCTTCCTCGACTACCGGCGCTTCTTTGCGGCTGTCGGCGGGCGCGTGCCGATCGTCTGGCGCCTGCCCGACCTCGGCCCGCTCACCGGCGGGTGCCACTACGACTACGGCTGCGGCCGCTTCGAGCAGGCCTGCGGCGCCTGCCCGCAGCTTGGCTCCAGCGACCCCCACGATCTCTCGGCCCAGGTGCTGCGGCGCAAGCGTGCCGCCCTCGCCACCCTGCCCGATCACATGCTCCATATCGTGGCGCCAAGCAGTTGGACGGCTGCGATGGCCCGGCGCAGCGCTCTCTTTGGCCGTTTTCCGATCACTGTCATCCCCAACGGGCTCGATGTGCAGGTCTTCGCGCCGACGCCCAAGGCGGCCGCCAGGGAGGCCCTCGGCTTGCCCGCGGAGGCCCCCATGGTGATGTTCGTCGCCGCGGATGTGCGCAACAGGCGCAAGGGCTTCGCCCAGCTGCTCGAGGCCCTCGACGGGTTGAGCGCGACGATCCCGGATGTGTTGCTTGTGTCGGTGGGGCACGGGCAGCCGCAGGTGGCCGGCGGCGCATCCCATCGCCATCTAGGCTATATTGATGATGACAGGCAACGTGCCCTCGTCTATGCGGCGGCTGATCTGTTCATCATTCCATCATTACAAGAGTCATTCGGGCAAACTGTGATCGAGGCGATGGCCTGCGGCACCCCGGTAGTCGGCTTCGCTGCCGGCGGCATCCCCGATATGGTGCGCCACGATCGTACCGGGCTGCTGGCCCCTGTGGGCGACACCGCTGCTCTGCGCGAGGCCATCAGCGCGCTGCTCGCCGACGAGCCGCGCCGCCTGCGTTTGGGGGCCGAGGCGCGGCAGGTGGC
>DAOUGF010000490.1:0-6930 GCA_034429295.1 Chloroflexaceae bacterium | reverse complement strand
GCCTCGGCCCTACAACCTTAGCGCAGGCGGTAGACGCGCACGTAGTCGAACTCTGCGGTAAAGCCGCTGCCGCCCATCGCCACAAGGCCGAGCCGCGCGTCGCCGCCGAGCTCGTGGGTCCAGGCGCCGCCGCGCACCCAGGTCTCCCCATCCTGGCTGGTGTAGGCGGTGTACTGCTCCTCGCCGGCGTGCTGCCGCCGCACGATCCGCAGGTAGGTCCAGTCGGCGGGCGGGCCGACGACGGTGTTCCCGTAGCGGGGGAAGCCCGGCGTCCCGGCTGGCACCTCCTTGGCGAACTCGGTCTGGCGCGTCTCCCAGATCGAGGCGTGGGTGAGCTTGATGTAGCGATCGTCGTCGCCGTAGATCACCAGGCCGGCCTGCACGTAGTTGAAGCAGCAGCCCTCGGGCGGCAGATCCAGCCGCACTCTCGTCTCGACGACGTAGTTGCCACCGGGCAGAGGGCGGGTGAGCATCGAGGCGTTATTGCTGCTCTCGTGAAGGTCGGCGGCTTGGGTGTGGAAACTGAAGACTTCGCCATCGAGGCTGTAGGCGTCGGCGGCCGGCTCGCGCACCCAACTCCAGCCGGCGAGATCCCCGTCGCTGAACTCATCGGAGTGGCGCGTGAGCAGCTGCCCCGTGCGATCCGGCCGGGGCGGTTTCGGCTTGTAGCGGCTCTTGTCGCCCTCCTGGGCCGCGGGCGCGGGCATCGGCTCGTCGGAGGCCCAGTTGCCAGCGCGTACTGTGGGCCAGCCATCCCCATCCCAATCCAACGGGTCGAGCAGCACGGGCCGCTTGGTGAAGCCGACGGCGCCAGCGAAGTAGGGATCGTCGCGATCGATGGCGTGGTAGACCGTCCACCAGGCGCCCGCGGCATCCTGGAAGACGAAGTTGTGGCCGGGGCCGACCCAGCGGTTGCCGTTCATGCTGATCACCGGCGTGCCGCCGACACGGGCAGCCAGGAACGAGTTGCCCTCGCGGTCAACGAAGGGGCCAGTTGGGCTCTCAGAACGGCCGACGAAGACACTGTAGCCGGTGAGCGGGCCGCGGCAGCAGTCGGTGGCGGAGGCGAAGAGATAGTAGAAGCCATCGCGGAAGACGACATGGCCGCCCTCGTAGCGATTGGGGATGGCGACGTTCGTCTGTGTAGCCGGGTCGGAGCTGAGGCCGTCGGCGGAGAGCTCGCGCACCGAGATGCCGCCGAAGTAGCTGCCGTAGTAGATGTAGCGTTTTCCGTCCTCGGCCTCGATCACATCGGGGTCGAAGACCCAGCGGCGGTCGTTCGGGCAGCAGTCGGGGGCGTGGGGCTCAATCACCGGGGTATCGCTGGCCACAAACGGGCCGAAGGGCGTGTCGCTCACGCCCACGCCGATCGCGCTGCCGCCGATCAGGGTTGATGGCGCGGTGAAGTAGAGGTAGTACTGGTCGTTGAAGTATTCGATGTTGGGCGCCCACATGCCCTCGTTGGCGGGCATCCAGCTGGGGCGGGAGCTGAAGGCGTCGCCGACATACTCCCAGTTAACAAGATCGGTGGAGCGCAGGATGGGGATGAGATGGAAGATCAGGTCGCCGTTCGCGTCGCGGTCATCGCCGCTGAGCGGGTCGGTGGTGCAGTACATGTACCAGTGCGGGTCGGCCGGGTCCTGGGCACGGATGAGCGCCGGGTCGGCGCAGCTCTCCACCAGCATATCACCGGCGAGGACGGGCAGCGGGTTGCGGTAGGTTTGCGGGCCTGAGCGCCCCGCGGCCGCGGGCGAGGCGAGCCCGGCCGCGAGGAGCAGCAGAGCGAGGAGGAGCGTGGCGCCGAACGTCAGTGGTCGTCGCAGTGTCATAGCTGATTCCTCTCCTTTGTCCCTTATGCCGGCACTAGAGTGCGACACAGCGCGCTTCGTGCGATCGTGGCCGGATGAGCTGCCTCAGGGGGGCGGCTACGACGGGCCGCCCTTACAGGCCCATCCCGAGAGATTTCCGTGGTTCTGTGGCCGGGTGATCTGCCTCAGGGAGGGCGACCACGACGGGCCGCCTTTACCGCGCCACTCCGACAGCTTGCTGCTACGGCCTTGGCTGCGGCCCAGGGTCCGGCCCCTGCACCACGGGGCGGCCGTCCTCCCAGGCGAGTTGCTCGATATTCATGCGGCGGAAGGAATTGGTGAGATCCCAGGCATGATAGACGATCCAGGTGGCGTCGTCGGGGCCGACGATGACATCCTGGCCGCCGGGGCCGAGGGCGGCGCCCACACCCCAATCGGTGGCGAGCAGCGGCTCGTCGGAGGGCTTGGTGTAGGGGCCGAGCACGTTGTCGGCTACGGCGTAGCCGGTGGCGTAATCCACCCCGGCGTAGCTGTTGGCCGAGTAGAAGAGGTAGTAGCGGCCGTCCTGCTTCCAGAGCACCGGCGCCTCCACGAGGTTTCCCTCCCAGAGCTGGTCGTTGGTGATCAGGCTGGTGGGCTCGCCCACAAGGCTCAGCCCGTCGGGGGTGAGTTGCTGGATCCAGATGAAGACCTTGTGGCCGCAGCAGTTGCCGTCGTTCTTCCAGAGCAGGTAGGGCGTGCCGTCGTCGTCGCGGAAGGAGCTGGCGTCGATCGAGCCGCCCTGATCGACCTGGCAGATCAAGGGCTCCAGCGCGTCGCTGAAGAAGGGACCCTCCGGCGAGTCGCTCGTGGCCAGGCCAATGCACTGCTTGTCGCTGGCGATGTCGCGGGCGGTGAAGTAGAGCACAAAGGAAGCTCCGTCGTCCCAGGTAGTCACCTCGGGCGCCCAAGTGAAGCCGGCCGCGGCCCAGCGGGGCATGGCGGGCAGCACGCCCATCACCGGCTCCCAGCTCACCAGGTCGGCCGACTTAGCCCCCTGCACATGGGCGGCGCCGGCGTTGGTGGCGTAGGCGTAGTAGGTATCACCCACCTTCAGCACGTCGGGGTCGGGGAAGTCGCGGTTGATCACCGGGTTCACAAACTCATCGGGGCCGGGCGTGGGGATGGGCGTGGGGCCGCTGGTCGGGGCCACGGTGGGCGCGGCGGCCGCCGTCGGGGCAACCGTCGGCCCACTTGTCGTCGGGGCAGCCGTCTCGGCGGGACCGCCGCACGCGACCAGGAAGGCGGCGGCGAGCAGCGCGAGGCTGGAGCCTCCCAGGCCACGACGTAGCGGCTCCCATCGGCCCCTGAAATGCCGGGTTCGGATACTCACTTCAACCTTCTCACTTCAGCCCTTCAGGCCGGTCATCGCAACGCTCTGTACAATATAGCGCTGCAGGAAAGTGTAGATGATCAGCACGGGCAGCGCGGTGATGGTGGCGCCGGCCATGAGCTTGCCGTAGTCGAACGTATACTGGCCCTGGAGCGTGGCGAGGCCCACCGGCAGCGTCTGCAGCTCGCGGTCGTTGAGGACGAGCAGCGGCCAGAGGAAGCTGTTCCAAGACTCGAGGAAGGTGATCACGGCGAGGGTGGCGAGGGCGCCTTGAGAGAGGGGCAGCGCGATGCGCCAGAAGGTCGTCCAGGTGTTGGCGCCGTCGATGCGGGCGGCCTCCTCAAGCTCGCGCGGGATGCTCTGAAAGAACTGTCGCAGGAAGAAGACGCCGAAGACGCCGGAGAGGCCGGGGGCGATCACGCCCTGGTAGCTGTCGAGCCAGCCGAGGGCGTTGATCGTGAGGTAGTTGGGCACCAGGAACATGATCCCCGGCATCACCAGGGTGGCGAGCAGCAGCCCGAAGAGCAGGTTGCGGCCGGGGAACTCCATGCGGGCGTAGGCGTAGGCCGCCAGCGCGTCGATCCCCACCACCAGCGCCGTGAAGGCCACAGCGATGCCCAAGCTGTTGAGGAACCAGCGCACCGCCGGCAGCGACGGGTCGGCGAAGATGCTGGTGAAGTTGGCGAGAGTGGGGTTGCGGGGGATCCAGTTCGGCTGCACCCACTCTGCGAAGGGCTTGAAGGCGGTGGAAAGCATCCAGAGCAGCGGCAGTACGAAGAAGAGCGCGATCAGTACGAGCACGACGTAGAGCAGGATGCGCGAGAGCAGCGAGACGCCGGCCCGCTGGCTCGCGGTGCGTTCGTGGGCGGGAGAGAGGCTTGCCATAGTCTACTCCTGCTCGGCGCGGCCGAAGATGCGGAAGTTGAGCGTGGTGAGGGCGAGGAGGATGGCGGCGACGAAGACCGACATGGCGGCCGCGCTGCCCATACGGTTGAAGAGGATGCCCTCGGTGTAGATCCGCAGCATCACCGGCTCGGTCTGGTTCACCGGGCCGCCCCGCTCAGTCATGATAAAGGGCTGGCCGAAAAGGTTGGCCGAGGCCAGCAGCGTGATCGTCACCACGAAGAGCAGCACCGGGCGCAGCATCGGGATGGTGATATTGAAGAACTGCTGGGCCGCGCCGGCCCCGTCGATCGCGGCGGCCTCGTAGAGTGAGTCGGGAATCTCCTGCAGCGCAGCGAGGAAGATCACCGTGTTGAAGCCGATCGTCCACCAGACGGTGGCGACCACCAGGGAGACCCAGGCCCAGGGCATGGAGCCGAGCCAGGATGGCTGGGGCAAGCCGAGCTCGCCGAGGTAGTAGTTGATCAGGCCGCCCTGCTGGAAGATCCAGCGCCAGAGCACGGCAGCCACGGTCACGGAGAGGGCGTATGGCGCGAAGTAGAGCCCGCGGAAGAAGTTGCGGCCGGGGTAGCGCCCGTTGAGCAGCACCGCCAGCAGCAGCGCGAGGATCACCAGCGGCGGCGCGCTGTAGAGGACAAACTCCACCGTGTTGCCCATCGCGTTCCAGAAGTCGCGGAACTGCAGGCTGGCGGGGTCGAAGAGATTGGCGTAGTTCCGGAGGCCCACAAAGGGCCGGTATTCCGGCCGCAGGAAGTCGAAGTCGAACAGGCTGATGTAGATGCCGTAGAAGAACGGCCAGGCGAGGAAGGCGGTGAAGAAGATCAGGTGCGGCAGGATGAAGAGGTAGGGCGTCCAGCTGAAGCGGGCGCGCCTCCCCGCCCCAGCCGTGGGCATCGTCGTCGCCTGCGTCTGCTGCGAGGTTGCCATCGTTGGCCCCTTGGAAAGGCAAAAGGCAAAATGCCCAAGGTTACATTTTGCCTTTTGCGTATGTCCTACTGCCCGTACCGCTGCCGGTTCTGCTCGAGGATCTGGTTGGATCTGGCGACGGCCTCATCGAGGGCGGCCTGGATGTCGCCAGCCTCGCCCAGCAGCACGGCGTCCACGGCCCTGCCGAAGCCCTCGCCCCAGACGGCGGGGACCAAGCCGGGCACCGGCACCGGCATGATCACGCCCTCGACCTCATCGGCGAAGGCGGCCACAGGCGCTGCCACCTCGGCCAGGTTCCCGCTCTCGCGCACCTCCTGGCGTACCGGCACCTGGCCGGCCCTGGCCCACTCGGCCGAGTTCCGCGAGAGCCAGTCGGTCCAGCAGGCGGCGGCCGCCTGCCGCGCCGGGTCGTCGGTGGTGAAGGCGAGCTGGTGCGAGCCGCCCCAGACGGCGAACTCGTCGCCCCATTGGGGCAGCGGCGCAAAGCCAGTGAACGGCAGCTGCTCCAGGTTGCTGATGTGCCAAGGCCCGTGGATCACCATCGCGGCCCGCCCCTGGGTGAAGAGCGTCACCTCAGGATCGCCGGCGCCGCTCACGTCGGGCGAGTAGGTCTGCTTGAGTTCCTGCAGGTAGGTGAGGGCCCGCACGCCCTCCTCGCTATTGTAGGTCGCCTCGGTGCCGTCCTCGTTGAAGGCTTGGCCACCGTACTGGCGCAGCAGCGTCCAGAAGAGCGTGCCGGCCTGGAAGGCGGTGCCGATGGCGACGCCGGTCACGTCGCCGCTGGTGAGGGCTGCGGCGGCGGCATCGAACTCCTCGCCGGTGGTAGGTGGCTCCAGCCCGGCGGCCTCGAACATCTCGGTGTTATAGTAGAGCACCAGCGGGTGAACATCGAGGGGGATAGTGTAGCGGTTGCCGTTGAGCTCGCCGATGCTCCAGACCTGCTCGGGGAATTGGCCGCCCAACTCCTCGCCGCCCATGATCGTCAGGGCATCGGCGGAGATCGGCTTGAGGATGTTGCGCAGAGCCATCTCGGCGATGTCGTCGGCGCGGATCACGGTCATCTCGGGCAGATTGCCGCCGGCGGCGGCCGTGTTGAGCTTCTGCAGATAGTCGGGTTGGGGCACATGGCTCACCCTGATGCCCTGGGCATTCTCCTGGCTGAATCGGTCGGCGAGTTGGGTCATGAACTGACCGTCGGGGCCGGTGAGCGGGCTCCAGAGGGTCACTGTCTGGCCTTGGGCGCTGGCGGGGCACTCGCCCGGCGCGGCTGTCTGCTCGCCGCCGGCTGGAGCTGTTGTCGCCTCGCCGCCGGCCGGGGCCGCGGTTGGCGCCGTCTCCTCGCCGCCCGGGACCGGAGCTGCGGTGGGCGAGGCCGCCCCGCCGCCGCCGCAGGCCACGAGCAGCGCCGCGAGGGTGAGCATCAGCAGCGACAGACGCCATTGTCTAGCCTTCATCGTTAGGCCTCCTCCATGTCCGGGCGGCCCCCCGGCGGGTAGCGCCTTCCCTCCGCGAGGGAGCGGCGATGAGACAGACGACCTCGGGGCGAGCGACCTGTGTGCCGGCCGCCCGTTTGGCTGTCCGAGGCCGAGGCGATGGGTGATCTAGTCGAATGAGGTCGTACGGCCCTGCGGTGAGTTGCAAGTTTTGTACCGCCATGCCGTTGGGGAGGAGGGCAGGCTGCGGGCGCTGGCGCCCCGCTCCCCGCTTGATTTGTCAGAGGGCGGACGCTCGCCCCCCGACACCGCCCGTGCCGCGCTGTTTGCGCCTGCGGCGCCGCCTCTTGCGGGTGCTGCGCCCCGCACCCTGCTTGATTTGTCGGGGGGCGTACGCACGCCCCCCGACACCGCCCGTGCCGCGCTGTTTGCGCCTGCGGCGCCGCCTCTTGCGGGCGCTGCGCCCCGCTCCCCGCGTGTTTTGTCA
>DAOUGF010000489.1:0-4788 GCA_034429295.1 Chloroflexaceae bacterium | reverse complement strand
GTAGCGAGGCGCGGGCCGAGGCCGAGCTCCTGCATCACATCGTGGAGCCTGTCGATGCCGAAGGCCAGGCCGGTGGTGGGGATGGGCCGGCCGGCGAACTGGCCGATCAGCTCGTCGTAGCGGCCGCCGCCGAGCAGCGAGCCCTCGGGCCAGTGGGGCGTGACCGCCTCGAAAACCATGCCGGTGTAATAGGAGAGGCCACGGGCAAGGCGCGGAGCCACCCGGTAGCGCTCCGGCGGCACGCCCATGTCGGCCAGGGCGCCGATGATCGCCCGCAGATTCTCGAGCGCCTTGGCGGCCCGCTCGTCATCGCCGAGGCGACCGGAGAGCTCCTTCAGCACATCGGCCGGGTCGCCCTCGATCTGCACCAGCGCCAGGATCTGCTCGGCGGCCTCGAGGCTCACGCCCATCTTTAGCAGCTCCTCGCGCACGCCCGCAGCGCCGATCCGATCGAATTTATCGATCGCCCGGTAGACGCCGCCCGCCGCCGCCTCGTCGAGCCCGCTGACCCGCGCGATCCCGCCGATCACCTGGCGGTGGTTGAGCATCGTCACAAAGCCGGGGAAGCCCAGCTCCGCGAGCGCCTCGGTGAGCACGGCCACGATCTCCGCATCGGCGAGGGGCGAGGCGCTGCCGACGATATCCACGTCGAACTGGTAGAACTCACGATAGCGACCGCGGGCCGGGCGCTCGCCGCGGTAGCTGGGGCCGTAGGCGTAGCGCCGCCAGGGGAGACTCAGCTGGCCGGCGTACTGGGCCACCACCCGCGCCAGCGGCACCGTCTGATCGTAGCGCAGGGCCAGCCGCCGCCCGCCGTGATCCTCAAAGCGGTAGATCAGCTTCTCATCGTCGCCAAGCTTACCCTCCAGCAGCTCGGCATACTCCACCACCGGCGTCTGCAGCGGCTCGAAGCCGTGGCGCTCGGCCACCTTCGTCAGCACGCCGACGATGTGCTGCCGCAGGAGCATCGCCTGCGGCAGATGATCGCGCATCCCCTTGATATTCTGTACGTTCGCCATCGCCTCGCTCTATCGCTACGCTTTGAGTCGACGACCGACGACCGACCACTGACGACCGTCAGAAGGCAGCGCGGCGGTCACATCCTAACGCAATTTCAGGCGACCCTTTTGGCCATGTCGCCTTGCCCTTTGGCGAGGAAGCCCTCCGGCTTGTGTCTGTCAGGCGTTCTGCCCCGCCGGCACAAGCGCGATCGGCTCGCTCGTGCCCGCCAACTGGCCACAGGCCGCGGCGATCGCCACGCCCCGCTCGGCCCGCACGGTGCAGGCCACTCCGTAGTCCAGCAGCACCTGTTGGAACGCCAGCACCCGTTGTCGCTCCGAGCGGCCGAGCGGCGTGCCGGGCACCGGGTTCCAGGGGATCAGGTTCACGTGGCAGAGCAGGGGCGGACCTTTGCTTACGCCCTGCCCTCGCAGCAGCTTCGCCAGCTGCAGCGCCTGGTGCTGGTGGTCGTTGCGGCCCTGGAGCAGCACATACTCGAAGCTCACCCGCCGGCCAGTACGCTCGATATACTCCCGCGTGGCGGCCATCAGATCGGCGAGCGGGAAGCGGCGGTTCACCGGCATCAACTCGCTGCGCAGCTCGTCGGTGGGCGCGTGGAGCGAGATCGCCAGGTTGATCGGCAAGCGCTCCTGAGCCAGGCGCCTGATGCCGGGCACGAGCCCAACCGTGCTCACCGTCATGGCCCGCGCCCCGAGGTTGAAGCCCTTCGGATCGTGGAGGCGCTCCACCGCCGCCCACCAGCGGTCGTAGTTGGCGAACGGCTCGCCCATGCCCATGAACACCAGATTCGTAACCCGGCTGAACGACCGGCGGCGGACGACAGGCGGTCGACCAGAGGCGGCCATGTCGCTATCCTCAGGCGCCCACCATTGATCGTCCGGCTGCGGCTCGTCGGACGTTGGTCGCTGGTCGTCGGGCTGCATGCGCCGCAGCTCGCGGGAGGCCCAGAGCGCCTGCTCCACCATCTCGCCGCTTGAGAGGTTGCGCAGCAGCCCGAGCCGGCCCGTGGCGCAGAAGACGCAGCCCATGCCGCAGCCCGATTGGGTGGAGACGCAGACCGTGGCCCGGTCGGGGTAGATCATCAGCACCGTCTCGAGTACGGAGCCGTCGGGGAGGCGAAAGAGCGCCTTGCGGGTCAGGCCGCCGTCGGCCTCGAGCACCTTCTCGAGGGTGAGGCTGCCGAGGCGCGTCTCTGTGGCGAGCCGCTCCCGCAGCGCTAGAGGGAGGTCGGTCATCGCCGCCGGGTCGGCGACAAGATTCACGTAGAGCTGCCGGTAGATCTGCCTGGCGCGGAAGGCCGGCTGGCCCCAATCGCGCATTAGCGCCTCTAGCTCCGGCAGCGAGAGGTTATAGAGCGAGGTTTGTTTCATCGCGAAAATTATACCACGGCGGCTCTGGCACAGCTCTTGCCCTGGATCGATTCGGCGCGCTGATGCGCCAGAGGAGGGATCAGTGGACATCTTGATCGCGATAGCGCTGTCGACCATTCTGCTGAGCCAGGGTCCAACGAGCGCCCCACCGCCCCTCGGCCTGCCGACGCCGGCGGGCGAGCCGTGGCGCGTGATCCAGGGCTACGGCTGCGGCACGCACGACGGCCTCGAATACTACGCGCTCGACCTTGTGCGAGCCGATGGGCCGAGCCTGGGCGCGCCGGTGCGTGCGGCCGCCGCGGGCACGGTGCTGGCTTGGGTGGCGCCGAGCGGCACCTTGATCATCGACCACGGCGAGGGCTTCTACACGCAGTACACCCACATGGAGCCCTTCGGCATGCCGGAGCGCGGACAGCTGCTGGCCCGCGGCTCCCTGGTCGGCTACGTGGGCGAGCGTGGGACGCCGGGCAACCCGCACCTACACTTTATGCTATTCACCGGCGAGGGCTTCGGCGGCAGAGAAGGGCGCCGCTCGCTGCCGGTGGCCTTTATCGAGGGCTTCACTCTGCCCGACATCGGCGGCTGCAGCCAGCACCAGGGCACGCTGCTCACCGCGGCCGGCGCGCCGCGCCCCTACACCCGCCGCGTCGTGCCCCTCTTCACGCGCGAGGAGCCGGTCTTCTGCCCGCCGGGGCCGGGGCTCTGCGCGTTGTAGGCTTGGTACACCGGCGCCGCTGAATCGCGCCCCCAAGCTGTGAGCTTGGGGGCGCGGGAGCGGGCGCCAGGATGTACCAGCCTTCTAGGACAGTACCGGCCGGAACTTATAGCCGTAGACGAGCATATCGTCCTCGCCGGTATCAACGAGGCGCCGCGTCACCAGCTCGACGGGCTGGCCGATCGCGAGTTCCTCCTCGGTGCAGTCGGTGAGCTGGGCCGTGATGAGCGGACCCTCGGCGAGCCGCACCAAGGCCACCGGGTAGGGCGCCATGCCGGCGTAGCCATCGGGGGCCTGCCGCACCACGCTGAAGCTGTAGATCTCGCCGCGGCCGCTCAGCGCGATCGGCTCCCAAGTATCGTCCGCCTCGCCGAGGGCGGGCGGCTGGGGCGGGAAGCGCACGGCGCCGGTGTGGCGGTTGCGCTGGCCTTCGAGACGGTAGCGGGCGGCGCGCTGGCGCCAGTGACGAGCGATCTGCATGGTCTGCCTCTTCAGCGTTGTGGTCTTGTCATGCTGGAGCGCTGCCGCAGAGGCAGGCGCACGGGGCGACCCTTACGGGGCGGTGCCGCCCGCGTTGAGGATCGCGAAGAGCGCGGCCCCGATCGTCAGGCCCAGGCAGAGACCAATGACCACAACGATAGCGAACTCGATCAGGATGACGTAGAGAGCCTTGTTGCTCGGCAGATTCATACCTGACTGGATCGCCAGGTAGGTGAGATAGAGATTGTAGATAGCGATGGCCAGGGCCGCGATCCCGCCGATGAAGGGGATCAGGTTGAGGATGGAGGCAGCCACCGTGAGCGGCGCGCCGAAGAGCGACAGATCCCAAGCCAGTTCACCGAAGGCGCCCGTGCCGCCGAAGGCCCGCCCGAGCGCGTAGGTGATGCCCCAGTAAATCAGAAGCCCGATGACCGTGGCGATGATGCTGCTGATCACCACGCCGACAATGCTTGGCTGCGCCGCCGCCGCCATCGCAGGGTCCAACCCCGATGTGTCGACACGGTTCAGTCCGGCCGCTGCGGCGATCGCGGCGATGATGGCGTTGACCACACCGGCGATGACGGAATAGATCAGCGCCCAGGCAAGGTTGTTCTTCTCGTGCTCCTCGAAGGTCGAGACAGAGGGCTTCGTGAGGACCGCGACGCTTCCGTTGATCATCTCCTGGAACATGGGCGGGGGCTCCTTGTGCTTGGCGGTATCCGCGACGCCATTGTAAACGATTAAACGCCAATCGTAAAGGCTTTCCCGCCCCAATAACAGGGCAAAGAACGCGACCTTACACTTTACGCACAGCGTCAAGACGGCAGCCAGGGCACAACCCTGTGATGTTGGTCTCCGCCCCTGAGCCTACACTGCAGGCGACTCGGCCTACCCCTCCGCCACGAGCACACAGCTGGCGGCGGTCACCCCGACTCCCCCGAGGGACTGAGCCAGCGCCACCCTCGCGCCGGGCACCTGGGTTGGCCCGGCCTCGCCCCGCAGCTGCCGCATCAACTCCACCACCTGATAGACTCCGCTCGCCCCGGCGAGGTCGCCGCGGGCCTTGTAGCCGCCGAAGGTGGCGATCGGCGTGCGGCCCGTGGGCGCGATCGCTCCATCGGCGGCGTGGCGGGGAGCCTCGCCGCGCGGATAGCAGCCGATCGCTTCGAGGACCAGGGTCGCCGCGATCCCGTGGGGATCGCT
>DAOUGF010000488.1:0-8438 GCA_034429295.1 Chloroflexaceae bacterium | reverse complement strand
TGCCCGGCGCCAAATGCTCGCCGCACGAACTCCTTGATAGCGTGATTTGTCCCCTGCTCTGCCAAACCGAATCTGTGTGATGCCGCGTACAAAACCTCTCTTGATAGAAACTACTCTGACGTGAGACGTGTCGTTTGCCCGGTATATGCAGTTTGGCGATGTTCATGTTGCCGATACCACACACGTACAATCTGATATGTTGACGTCGCCGTCCCTTGAGAGTCCATTTGGGTTCTCGGGCTCTCCTCATTGTCTTTCGGAAGATTCGTCACAACAAGGGTTTCAACATTCAAGACATCTATCTGATGGTGTTCAATCCATTGATTGACACGAGTCACGAGTTCCTGCAAGTTTTCGTAGTCTGAGAGTAAGCCAAGCAATCGCCTTCCCTGTCGCTGTGGAACAAAATCCTGAAATGCGATCATGGTGGAAACTCCTACTCTTGGCCTCTCGTGAAACAAGAAAGCGTAGGTATCATATCACGAATATTTATATCAGGAAGCGGCGCCTATAAAGTATAGAGATTGAGTTGCCGCCGAACCGGAAGTCGGACCGCTTCAACTACGCCTGACACGAGGACTATGCTATACTTGGACCACCAAGGTCCTTGTATACACTGTACTTAGCTACAGGAACATGCAATGCAATTAACACTTCTTGCGGCTGTCGAGGACATTATTGCACACGAGTACCTGCCACCAACACATTATTTGCTTCGAGCAGTACATAAGACGGACGAATCTGCACTAGCTGAACTGTATTATCACGTTTACTCACCTGACATTATCCAATCGCGAGATGAAGCTCGACACGAAATACAGCATACGTTTGAGGGCGCCTACGGTCAACTCCTTCCCGATTTATCTCCTGTAACTCTATGGAATGACACGCTTGTGGGAAGCGTCTTGACCGTCGCGCAAGCGCCTTGGGCGGATACGCCGCAAGGGCTCTTTGTTATTGAAGTCATGACACATGCCGACCATCGTCGGCAAGGAGTAGCGCGAGCAAGCCTTGTATGGACCGCAAAACACGCATTTCTCTCCGGACACAACACCATTGGACTACGTGTCGAATCAGAAAATACAGCTGCGGTTGCATTGTATCAGTCACTGGGCTTTCGAATCTGGACGCCATAGGCATAAAATCATTGATAAAAGCAGTATCTTCAAGAAGATAACAGGAAATATCGAGATTTCCAATAACACGCTCATCGTCGAGCAGGCGCCGACACCGCGTTGGGTCAGAGCGCGGCCCTTGTTGTGGCAACCTACGTATAGGGTGGATGGCGGTCGAGAAAGCCGTCGCTGTACGGACTGCCGACTACGGACTACGCTGTACGGACACTGGGAATGAATCCTCCACACACGCAATCCAGTAACAGGGCGTATCTCGTCCTCGTTATCGAGGATGATAGGCCAAGTCATTGGCTACCGGGCGGGCCCGACGAACGCGGCAGGCGCGCTGCAGCCGATCCGCTAGGGCTGGACTGTACGGGATGATCCCTACGCAGCACGGCCAGGGACCGGCAAGCTGCTCGCCCGGGCTTGCTTCTGTGGGCGCGGAAGCAGGACTACTCTTGGGAGGCCATCGTGGATAGTACCTGGAAGACGAGCATCTGGCAGCAGTTTGGGGCCGCGATTGATATGCTTGAGGACGCGATCGTTCTCTGTCCCGACCAGCTCTGGAGTATGAGCGTGTGGGAAGACAGCGATGATCTGCGATACGGCCAATTCTGGTTTGTTGCCTATCACACGTTGTTCTGGCTCGACCTCTTCCTGACTGGCTCCAAAGAGGGCTTTATGCCTCCTCCTCCCTTCATTCGCGGGGCTCTTCCAGAACAGCCATATGCAAAAGCACAGCTCCTGTCATATTTGAGAGCCTGTCGCAGCCGGTGCCACTCGACGATCGATGGGTTGACTGAAGCGAAAGCAGCGCAACGCTGTGTTTTCGAATGGATGGAACCGAGTTTTCTGGAGCTCCAGCTCTACAGCATGCGGCACGTTCAAGAACACGCCGCACAGTTAAGCCTGGCGCTGGGACAGCAGGGGGTCACCGGCTTTGATTGGGTCGCACATGCGAGAGATTGAAGACGTGTGGAAACGGTTGGTCTGGACCGGTGCAGGATCGCTGAGCTGGTCGAGCACGAGCTGCGCGCACACGGAGGTTGGATGGTTGTTGAGCTGAATCCTCGCGCCTACCAAAGCGTCCTGCCACTCTTTGCCGACTTGTCCTATCACCTCAGTATCTCGGCAGTGCTCCGAGGGACCATGCCGGGGCGCGTCTTGGCCGACGACGATCCTTACCCGGGGACGGTTCTAGTGAGTTGCCCCGAGGGCAACTACCTTGCGAGTGTGGGGCCCATAGGCGAAGCCGAGCGCAGCGCCGGGCGCGCCCTTATCCAACAGCTTGCTGGCGACGAGCCAGGTATTGCGCTTTTTGCCACACCGGACTGGGAGCAGCACGCGGCGTCCCTCTTCCCTGGTGTCCACTATGCCCGCTTCCCACGTCGGCACTATGCCCTCTCCGCCCTGGCCGGCACCTGGCATGAGCATATCCCGTCGCCGTTTATCCTGCGGCGTCTGGATGCCGCGATCCTCGCCCGTCCCGAGCTCCAGGGCCATCACATTCAGCGCTGGGCGAACGGCAACTGGGGTTCGGCTGAAGCCTTCCTGACCCGTGGCTTCGGCTTCGCGCTGTTTGATGGCAGTGAGCCGGTGAGTTGGTGTCTGGCCGACTGCGCGGTTGACGCGCGCTGCGAGATCGGCATTCACACCCACCCGGCCTACCGCCGCCGCGGCCTTGCGACCATCGTCGTCGCCGCGACGGTCGCGTACGCCCTCGCCGCAGGGTATCACGAGGTCGGCTGGCATTGTAGCGAAGACAATCAGGGCTCCCAAGGGGTCGCGGAGAAGGTTGACTTCACGCTCACCCATCGCTTCCACGCCTTGGGCTGGCGCTTCGAGGCAACGGAATGACACCATGCCATTCGGAAGCGCCTTCGGGCTCTATGAGTTGGTGGCGTGTCGAAGGCCGTGCGAGTGAGCGCGCAGTACCAAGCAAGTTGTGCCGCTCACGCAGATGATGCTCATCGTCTGGCCGCACATCAACATACGGTCACGCTGTTCAAACCCTACCGGCGCATCAGTGGGAGGAACGCCCTCCAGAAGCGAACGAGCAATGTATTCGACACGCCACCGCCAGGCGCCGGGTTTGTGACGGTCAAAACTGATGATGTCGCCACGAGCTCGCTCGCCGTCAGGCTGATCGTCAATCGGGTACTGGAGAGCACCGCCGTCGGATGATCGACGCCATTCCACTGCGCCGTCGCTCCACTGACAAAACCGCTTCCGTCGACGACAAGCGTTGCTGAGCCGTTGCTGTGTTGTACAAGTGTGGCGCTTAGAAGGGTTGGCAGCGGGTTCTCGATCGTAAAGATTGCTGGATTGGAGACACCGCCACCGGGCCCCGGGTTGAACACCGTCACCTGTGCCGTTCCGGCCTGTGCAAGCGCAGTAGCAGCGATCTCTGCCTCAAGCCGGGTTGAGTCGACGAATGTTGTCTGCAGATCGGCGCCGTTCCACCTGACGAGCGAGGTGGAGAGAAAGTTTGCCCCCTGAAGAACTAGCGTCAGTGCGTCACTGCCTGCAGGAACTATGTCAGGGGCCAGGCTGGATAGCTGAGGCAGCGGGTTCTCGATCGTAAAGGTTACGGGATTGGACACACCGCCGCCGGGCTCGGGATTGAATACCGTCACCTGTGCCGTCCCGGCCTGCGCAAGGGCAGCGGCAGAGATCTCTGCCTCAAGCTGGGTTGAGTCGACGAATGTTGTCTGCAGATCGGCGCCGTTCCACCTGACGAGCGAGGTGGAGAGAAAGTTTGCCCCTTGGATAACCAGCGTCAGCGCGTCGCTGCCGACCAGAGCTGTGTCAGGGGCCAGGCTGGATAGCTGCGGCAGTGGGTTGGATGCCTGAAGCGCCACCACCTGGTTGTCGTTGAAGCCGGTCGCGTAGACCGAGCGCCCATCAGGGCTGATCGCCACATCGCGCGCGCCATCCAATGCTGGCAACTGCGTAGTCGCATCGCGTTTGACAACCTGGGACTGGACGAGCAGGCCGGTCGTCGGATTGCGATCAAACACGGTGATCGCATCATCATTAAAGCCGGTCGCGATGACACGGGCGCCATCTGGGGTCACGGCAACCGATGTGGCGAACCCCAGCCCATCCAGACCATCCACGCCGTCTACATAGGTGGTCAGAAACGTCAGCTTGCCACTCGCCGTATCGCGCTGAAATGCCGTGAGCGCATTGCCGTCGAAGCTCGCCGTGTAGACATGCTTCCCATCAGGGCTGGTAGCGACACGGAACACACCGTTCAGGCCATCGATCCCGGCCTGGCCCTGCTTGTGGACTTCCACCTGGGTTAGTGTGCCGTTGTCGGCATCTCGCGCAAGCACCAGCAACGTATCGGAGCCGTAGCCGGTCAGATACAGGTGCGCTCCATCGGGGCTGAGCGCGATCCCGTATGCCTGGCTCAGATCAGCCGCATTGGCGCTGAAGATCTGCACCGGCCCTGAGAGCGGATTCAGAACCAGCGCTCCGGTCGTTGCGTCGCGATTGAGAACGAGAATCCTGTTATCAAGAATACTGCTCACATAGCCATACTTGCCATCCGGGCTGATCGCAACCTGGTATGCTCCATCGAGGGCGTCAAGCGCGAATGGGCAGGTCGGATTGCAGAACCCATAAGGGTCGTTCCGCGTCAGCTTGCTCAAATAGGTCAGGCTGCCGTCGTCCTGGTTCCGGGCGAAGCTCACAACGGTATCGGTGACACTGCCGGTGACATAGACATTCTTGCCGTCCGGACTGACGGTGACCAGGTACGGTCCATCAACGCCGCTTACCCCGCCGCTGCCGTTGATCACGGGCTGCTGCACCGTGATACTCCCGGTGGCCGTATCACGAGCGAAGACGATCAGCCGATCATTGCCGTAGTCGCTCACATACACATGCTTGCCATCAGGACTGACAGCCACCCCATAGGGGCCATGGGCAGCACCGGTGGGGTAGGTGACGCTCGTGCCTGGCACGTCGAGGAATGGTGCCAGCCCATCGGCAAGCAACACCGAGGCTGCGCCCCGCCACGTGCTGTCGTCCGTACCGGTCACACCAGGGGTGGTCAACTGCTGGCTCGGTTCCGTCGCCTGGAGGCGCTGCGCCGATGAAAGGAACATGGCGTAGCCAATCAGCACGGCGCAGAGCAGAACACGCCAGCGATCGCGGAGCGGTTGGGCCGGGAGAGCGGGTCGAGACATGAGAGGCTCCTTGGCCCGCGGACCGAACGAGCCGGACGGCGCGTCGGCAGGACGGGTGCAGTCGGGAACGCACGAGTTTGTGGGCAGCAGACGCGGCGGCTCGTCTATGTACTCACACTAACGCATGCTGGCGATGATTACAGCGCCTCACCCGGGTAGGAGTCTTACCCCGCTGCGGTTAGCGCGCGCGCCAGCGCAGGCACGCTCCGGTCGCCACGAGTAGTATCGCTCCGATGGCGACGGCCAGGGTGTTGGCGGGCGACCGCTCGCCCTCGGCGGTCTGCGGCAGTGTTGCGGAGGTGGCCGGCGCCGGGCTTGGGGCTGTCTCGCCCACGAGGAAGCTGCGCGCATTCAGCGGCTGGACGGGGCGGCTGTTCTCGTGGATCACCGCGCGGAAGGCGTCAATCTGGGCTTGGGACAGCTCGACCGCATCTTCCATCATCACCCACAGCACGCCCTCGCTACAGGGCGGCGTGGTGAGCGAGCCGTTGTAGCGGTAGTTAGCCCGGTTCTCGGGCAGCAGTTCCTCGGCGTTCACCGTCGCGCCCGCCACGGGCGACGGGTCGCCAGGGGTGTCGGGCAGGTTGCTGAAGACCGGGGCGTAGGCGGCGTTCTCGGCGCCAGGCGTTAGCCAGACGCCGACGACAGCCAGGCGGCCTGCGGCGCTGCGATGTACGAGGTGCATCTCTAGGGGCGCATGCTGCCCCGCGCGTGTGTGCTCGCTCGGGGTGTGAAAGTGGAACTGCAGCAGCTCGTAGGTCTCGCCGTCGAGCGTAATGGTGCTGCCCGGATCGTACTGCACCTGGATGGTCTCACCGTTGTGGAAGATATTGACGGCGCTGGGCAGATAGCTGGACTGCAGGATTCCCGCATTGAGCGGCGCCCCCTGCGGAATGTCGATGGGCGACTGCTCGACGCCGGTGCCACAGAGCGCATAATCAGGGCTCAGCTCGCCCCAATGCTCGGGGCCATGCTCGCCCTCGTAACCCCACGGCGGATCCTCGTGTCCTTGGGCCTGCGCGGCCCGCCCCCCGAACAGCGCCACAGCTACCGCGATCAGCAGCACGAGCCCGATGCGGGCGATCTGTTTCATCGTGAGCTTCTCCTGATTGCTTGCTCGCCACACCTCAGATCATGGTACTTCAGCTCTGCAGGCGGCAGAGCCTCACGACCGACTTCTGTGGCGCAGCGCCTCCGGTTCGGGCTTCAGGGCGGCGAGTTGCTCGTGCGTTACGGGCCTGTCGGGGCGCGGACTCGGGATGGGCCTGGCACAGCGCCCCGCAAGGCGCTCGTCGTAGGTGTATGATTGGTTCCCAAGGGGATGAAGCGCTGTTGGCGGTGTGGCGCTCCGCGTCTATCGAAAGGGTTGTGATGATTATTGCGCAGTTAAGAGATCCGCATATCACGGCCAGAGGGGACGACGATGAGGCTGTGGGGCCGGCTGCCTGCTTGCGCGGGCGGCTGCACACCTGATGCAGCTCCCAGCCCGACCAGACGTCGTCCTGGTAACGGGGGACTGCGTCAACGGTGGGCTGTCCGCAGAAGATGTGTCCGTCACTTGTCGGGGACACAGTAGGATCGATATGATCCGAGAGCCCAAAGGCAACTGAAGGTGCACTACGCACCACGAGGAGGTTGAGGTGGATCTGTTTCGGCTCGACGGGAAGGTGGCGCTGGTAACCGGCGGGAACAGTGGCATCGGACTGGGGCTGGCCCGCGGGCTGGCCGCAGCCGGCGCGACGGTCGTGATTATCGGGCGGCGTGAGGAGCGCAACACGGCCGCGGTTGGGGCCCTTGCTGCTGACGGCTACCCTGCCCACGCCATCACCGCCGACGTGACCGACCCGGCTCAGGTGCAGGCGGCAGTAGATGACATCTATAAGCGTCTGGGCGGGCTGGATATCCTGATCGCCAACGCCGGAACCAACCAGCGGAAGCTGCCGCAGGACTACTCGTTGGACGAGTGGCGGGCCCTGATCGACCTCAACCTCACCAGCGTGTTTACCTGCTGCCAAGCTGTCTACCCTGCGCTCGTGCAGCGCGGTGGCGGAAAGATCGTGACCATCGGGTCGATGGCCAGCCTCTTCGGCTTCGATAGGGCCGCGGCGTATGCCGCAGCGAAGGGCGGAGTGGTGCAACTCACGCGCAGCCTGGCGATGGCCTGGGCTGCCGAGCGGATCCAGGTGAATTGCATCTTGCCGGGCTGGATCGACACTGAGTTGACGGTGGCGGCGCGGCAGCAGGTGGCTGGTCTCCACGAGCGGGTGGTGGCTCGCACGCCGGCCGGGCGGTGGGGGCAGCCGGACGAACTGGTGGGAGCCGCCATCTTTCTGTGCAGCCGTGCGAGTGACTTCGTGACCGGCGTGGCGCTGCCGGTGGACGGCGGCTTCTCTAGCGCGATCTACTAAAGCAAGGGCGAGGGCCCCGCCGCAAGCAGCGTGGCTCTCGCTTGCTACCGTTCCACGCGCCTCCTCCTTGCCTATCACGCGCTGGCTAGTGCCACCACGGTGCCGCCCGTCAGCCGTTGTAGGTCGTCGGGGCGCAGGGCGAAGACGCTGTGTGGCGTGCCGGCGGCCGCCCACAGTGTGTCGTAGGCCAGCAAGTCGGCGTCGATATAGGTGCGGAGCGGCTGCGGGTGGCCCACCGGCGCGACGCCGCCGATGGCGTAGCCGGTGTGCGCGCGGACAAACGCCGCGTCGGCCTTGACGATTGGCTCGCCCACGAGTTCGGCCAGCCGGGCCTCATCAACCCGATTCGCCCCGCTCGCCAGCACAAGGATCGGCGCATCGCTCGTCGCCGCTCGGAAGATCAGGGATTTGACAATCTGGCCGACCTCACAGCCGACGGCGGCAGCCGCCTCAGCCGCCGTCCGCGTGCTCGCCGGCAGGGTGACGACCTGTAGCCTCAGGCCGAGCGCGTCGAGGGCTGCCTGCACCCGCCTGGCAGCGGGCGGAAGTTCTGTCATGCTCATATTCCTCGTCACCAGGCCCTGTATCCGGCGCCCAGTGTAGCATATCGTCGGAGCAGCGCTTTATCGGTGAGCGTGCCGACGGCCAACCGCCGCTCCACGACCGCCTCGGAGGCGTCAACCAGCGTCTCCGAGGCGCTGCTCGTCGAGGCCCGG
>DAOUGF010000487.1:0-9788 GCA_034429295.1 Chloroflexaceae bacterium | reverse complement strand
CAGCCTGTCGATGGTTCGGGTACGCCGCCAGGTGATGGCACGGTACGGCCGTCCTGCTTGGGGGTGTGCAGAGGGGCGCTGAACGAAGTGGCGCGAAGCGCTTGCACCTTTGCCGGGGGGCGCGGGGGGCAGGGCCCGCCCGCATCCCCACCCACCGTGGAGGTGGTAGTGGTACGGGGCAGCGCCCCGAGGGCGGGGCGCGGGAAGCCAGCGCCAGAAAGGGCTCGCTTGACATCGGAAACGTTTCCATCTATACTGCTCACGTCACTGGAAACGTTTCCGTCATCGCCCTGCCCGCGCGGTCCGACCCTGTTTCTGTCGGGGAGCGTTTCCAGGAGCTGCGAGCGCGCCAATGAGCAAGCCGACAATCGTTGATATCGCTCGCCGGGCCGGCGTGGGGGTTGCCACCGCCTCTCGCGCCCTCAACAACGCCGGCGAGGTGAGCGAGGCCACCCGCGCCAGGGTGTTGGCCGCCGCGGCCGAGCTCAACTACCAGCCTAGTGCCCTTGCCAGGCGCTTCCAGGGCCAGCGCAGCGGCGTGATCGCCTATATGCCCGAGGTAGGCGATCAGCCGGCCGGCGATATGCAGTTCAAGGATTTTATCGCCGTGCTTGCCCGCAGCTCGGCCCGCCACGATCTCGACCTGCTGATCAGCCCGCTTCGCAGCGGCAGCGACTTCCGCCCCCAGTTCTCCCGACTGGTGCGCGGCCGTCGCGCCGATGGCATTATCCTTGCCGATACCCGCGCAGCCGATGAGCGGGTGGCCTATCTCGCAGCCGAAGGCCTGCCTTTCGTCGCCTTCGGCCGCACGGAGTTGCCGCTGGCCTACCCCTACGTCGACCTCGACAGCCAGGCCGGCACCTTCGCTGCCACCAACCATCTGATCGAGCGAGGCCATCGGACGATCGCCTTTCTTGGCATGCCGTTGGTCTACGCCTACGCCCGCCACCGCTACGACGGCTACCGCCAGGCACTGAGCGCAGCCGGTATGGAGGTGAACCCCGCCCTGGTGGTGAACGACCTGAGCGCGGAGACAGAAACGCGAGCTGCAGTAGAGCGGCTGCTCAAACTTTCCCAGCGCCCCAGCGCTGTGGTGGCCGCCTCCGACTTGCTCGCGATCTATGGCATGCGGGCGATGGAAAATCTGGGGCTGCGCCCCGGAAAGGATCTTGCAATAGTGGGCTTCGATGATCTGCCGCTGGCCGCTCATACCCGCCCATCGCTCACGACTGTGCGCCAGCCCTTTGACCAGATCTGCGATCAGCTGATCGACACCCTGCTCGGCATCATCGCGGGCGACCCGGCGATCCCGCGGCAGTCTCTGATTGCGCCGGAACTTGTTATTCGTGAATCGAGTGAGATAGTCGTACGATGACGATCCTTCGCCGCCGTTTCCAACTCGGGGCACACGAGCTCTCGACCGACGACGCCGCAGCTATTGCGGCGCCCTACATCCTTGCCGGGCCGCAGCTCTACGCGATCGGCTATGGCTCTGGCATGATCGCCCCTATCGGCGACGAACACCTGGTGGGCGAGATGGGCGGCATCTGGGCCCACCCCATCAAGGTTGCCGACGGCCTCACCCTCGCTCTGCAGGACGCCGATGGCAACGAGCTTCCCCTCGCCGATGGGCTGTTCAGCCAGAACCCGGCGGAGATCAGCTGGCGCTGGCGCAGCGGCGACCTGTCGCTGTCGCGGCGCGACCGGGTGCTGCCGGGAGCACCCGCCTACGCCGCGCTGCTTGAGGTGAGCAACGAGGGGAAGGCCGCCGTGTCGGCCACGCTCGAGGTGAGCGCGCGGCTGAAGTTCCTTGGCTGCTGGTTCGGCGGCCTGGAGGGCCAGGGCGGCGCCTACAACCTCAGCGATGTACTGATCCTTGGCCACGACGAGCTCCAGCCTGGCTGGGGTATCGCCCTTGGTACCCCGGTGCCGCCCAAGACCTTCACGATCGAGCCGGAGGAGCGCGGGGCCACGGCGAGGCTGCGCTACGCCTTCAGCCTCGAGCCCGGCGCGGTGCGCTCCTGGCCGCTGCTGCTCACGGTAAGCCAGCAGGGCGGCTGGGTGGCCGCCCAATCTCGTTGGCGCGAGCTGATCGACGGCGTCGCCGCAGCCTTCGCCGAGGAGCCTGCCTTCTTCGCCGACCTGCCGGCGCTGCGAGCCGCAGACGAGGCGCTGGAGCGGGATTTCGCTCTCGCCCAGGCCAACCTGCGTATGCTTCAGGCCGACTACCCCGATACCGGCGCCTACTTCCTGGCCGGGCTGCCCGAATACCCGCAGCTCTTCGGCTGCGACACGACCTACAGCATCCCTGGCGCCGTGGCCGCCGGCTTCGAGGCCACTGCCAGGAGCGCTCTAGGCGCTCTCGCCGCCTACGCCGAGCGGGCCTGCGGGCGCGTGCCCCACGAGGTCACCACGAACGGGCGCGTCTTCCATCCCGGCAATGTCCAGGAGACGCCCCAGTTCGCCATCGCTGTGTGGGACTATCTCCGCTGGAGCGGCGATCTTGCGTTCGCCCGGCGCCTCTTCCCGCTGCTCCGCGAGGGCGTGGGATCTTATATGCCGGAGGTCAGTGGGCCGGAGCCGCGCTATCCCATCGGCGACGGCATGGTGGAGCGCCGCGGCATGGGCTCGCGGAAGCTCGACGTGGTCTGCTACCAGGTGGCCGGCCTTCAGGCGCTGGCCCGGCTGGCGACGGCCCTCGGCGAGCCCGATGCGGATGCCTATATCGAGCGGGCCGAGCAGCTGCGGCACCACTTCGAGCGAGACTGGTGGCTCGAGGCCGAGGGGCTCTTCGCCGACTCGATGCACTGCGACGGCAGCCTGCAGCTCGACCGTCACTGGACGGCTGTGCTGCCAGTGCAGCTGGGCCTGGTCGCGCCCGAGCGAGCCGCCCAAGTGATGGCCCGCATTGAGGCCGAGTTCGTGAACGAGTGGGGCCTGATGCACACAGTCGGGGTGGACGAGCGGGTCTGGACGCTGCCCACGGGGTTGCTGGCCCTCGCGGCATTCCAGCAGGGACGGGCGGAGCGAGGGCTGCAGCTGCTGCACAATATCGCCCGCACCGCTCGTGTCGGCGCGCTCGGCTATCTCGAAGAGCTGATCCCCCAGGGCCTCTGCTTCGTGCAGCTCTGGAGCGCCGGCCTCTACCTGCAGGGCCTGATCGAGGGCCTCTTGGGGCTGAAGCCGGATGCCGTAGGCCACCGCCTGACCGTGGCGCCGTGCCTCCCTGAGGACTACGGTGCGGTCACCCTGCGGGGCCTGCGGGTGGGCGCGCACCGGATCAGCGTGACGATATCACCCCGTGCGCTGGAGCTCACCCACAGCGAAGGACCGGCCCCGCTCAGGGTTGAGTACGCCGGCGTGGTCGCCGACGTGGCGCCCGGGGACGTGTTCAGCCACACGCGTTAGAGAGTCACCGAAAGGAGGTGAGGTGCAGCGTTAGCCAACGGAGCTGAACCGCTGACTCAAAGGAGAGTGAGAGTAGGGCGCATACTCGCGCCAAGGAGAGACACGCTATGACGCTCAAGCGAATTGCCGCGCTGCTTGCGCTGGCCCTGCTCCTGCCCGTGCTTGCCGCCTGTGGCGGCGGCGGGACTCAGACTGCCCCCACTACTGCTCCCGCGTCGGGTGGCGAGCCTACCGCCGCCCCTGCTGCCAGCGAGCCTACCGCTGCCCCTGAGGCTCCCACGGCCGCCCCTGAGGCTCCCACGGCCGCCCCTGAGGCTCCTACCGCCGCTCCCGCTGGCGGTGAGACCTCCGGCTCGATGGCCCCGATGGAGGTCGAGGAGGGCGCCGTCCTGCGCGTGACCAGCTGGGGCGACTCCTCGGAGCAGGCGATCAACACCGAGTCGTTCGCACGCTTCAACGAGCTCTACCCGAACGTCAAGATCGAGTACCAGCCCCAGCCCTCGGACTACCAGACCAAGATCAAGGCTGACGCCGCTGGCGGCACGATGGCCGACGTCTTCTACCTTGACAGCGGCCTGATGCAGTCGCTCGCGCCCGAGGGGCTGCTGCTCGACCTCACGCCCTACCTCGAGGAGGGCGGCGTCTCGCTCGATAGCTATCCCGCCTCGCTGCTCGAGCTGTTCCAGCTCGATGGCAAGACCTACGGCCTGCCGAAGGACTTCAACCCGCTGGTGCTCTTCGTCAACAACGCGATGGCTGAGGCGGCGGGCATCGATCCGACCAGCATCACCACCTGGGAGGCGTGGCAGGACGCGACCGAGAAGATGACGACGGGCGAGGGCAACTCCAAGGTCTACGGCATGTGCACGATCGCCGACGCCCAGCGCTTCGGCGCCCTCATCCTCCAGCAGGGCATCCCGATCGTCGATGGCACGACGGCGAACTTCACCGACCCGAAGGCGGT
Organism: Chloroflexaceae bacterium; assembly: GCA_034429295.1. Lineage (GTDB taxonomy): Bacteria > Chloroflexota > Chloroflexia > Chloroflexales > Chloroflexaceae > OHK40. The sequence goes on along the minus strand of DAOUGF010000487.1, from coordinate 5,416 downwards.
CGAGGCCGTGTCCTTCTGGTACGACATGTACGCCAACAACTTCGCCCAGCTGCCCAAGGAGCTCGGTGCGGACTGGTGCGGCCAGGCCTTCGGTGAGGGCAAAGTGGCGATGACCCTCGAGGGCGGCTGGATGGTGCCCTACCTGGCCCAGGACTTCCCCGACGTCGAGTACACCGCCCTGCCGCTGCCCACCCCGCCCTCGGGCGACCGCAGCTCGCTGCTGTTCACCAATGCCTGGGCGGCCTCGGCCAACACCCAGTATCCCAAGGCCGCCGCTGCCCTGGTGATGTACCTGACCAGCGCTGAGAACCAGAAGCCGATCCTGGATGTCGGCTTCGCGCTGCCGACCCACAACGACATCCTGAACGACCCCAACGCAACCAGCAGCGAGACGACGCAGATCCTGCTCGATGCGGCTGCGTACGGCAAGGTGGCCGATGTCGCGTTCGGCCTCGCCCACAAGGACGACGTGATCAAGGCCCTCAACACCAACATCGAGGCGGCCTTCCTCGGCCAGCTCGATATCGAGCAGGCACTGGAGACGGCCAAGCTGGAGGCGGAAAGCATCCTGACCCAGTAGCCGGGACCGCTGCCGGTGCGGCGCTGCGGTGTCGCACCGGCCCGCCCTTTGTTCCCGCCGCGGCGAGCGACACGGGCGACTAGCCGCCCGCCGCCACCACAGGAGGGACCTCGCCCATGGCAGCCACCACACCGCCGGTTTCACGGAAGCAGTCCCGCGGTATGTCGATCGGCCAGCGCGAGGCGCTCACCGGATACCTCTTCATCTCTCCCTACCTGATCAGCGCCTCGATCTTCACGGTCGGCCTGCTCATCTACGCCTTCTACATCAGCCTAACCGACCTGAGGGAGACCTTCTCGCGGAACTTCAACTTCATCGGCCTCCAGAACTACATCACCGCCCTCACCAACCGCGACTTCCAGATCTCCCTCGTGAACGTCATCTGGTACGCCCTGATCGTCTGCAGCTTGCAGACCGTGGGCGCCTTGGCGCTTGCGCTGATGCTCAACGCGAAGCTGCCGGGCATGCGCATCTTCCGCACGCTCTTCTACGCCCCGAGCGTCGCCTCGTCGGTCGTGATCTCGCTGATCTTCCTCTGGCTCTACATCCGCACTGGCTTCATCAACTACTTCCTCGGGCTCATCGGTCTCCCCAACGAGACGGCCTGGCTGCAGACACCGACCGGCCTGTTCGAGGTGATCGGGCAGCAGTTCAACCCCGAGTTCAGGATCTCGAACCAGTTCCTACGCGGGCCGAGCGTGGCGTGGATGGCGATCATGGCGATGAACATCTTCACCACCATCCCCACGCTGATGCTGCTCTTCCTGGCCGCCCTCCAGGACATCCCCGAGTATATCTACGAGGCCGCGCAGATCGACGGCGCGACGGGCTGGAAGGCGTTCTGGACGATGACGCTGCCGATGCTCCGCCCCACCGTGGTGCTGGTGCTGATCCTCGGCACCATCGGCACGCTCCAGGTCTTCGACCAGGTGGCGATCATGACCGCGGGCGGCCCGGTGAAGACGACGCTGACGCCGGCCTACCTGATCTACACCAAGACCCTCGGCAGCGAGACGAGCGCCCAAGCCGGGCTGGCCGCCGCGATGGCGTTCATCCTGGCCGCGATCATCGTCCTGATCACCTGGATGCAGCGGCGCTTCATCGAGCAGAGCAGCGAGCGCCTGTAGAAGGAGGCGGACAATGGCAATCGCGCAGGAACGACCAACGACGACCGTCCAGGGACGGCGCGACCCCCGCCTCCCGAGCCGCGCCCTCGGGCTGGCTGTCCGCTACACCCTGATGAGCCTCCTCGCCGTGATCTTCTTCGCCCCCTTTGTGCTCTCGTTCCTGGGCACGTTCAAGTCGAACCAGGAGATCACCGCCTGGCCGCCGGCCATCCTGCCGAGCGAGTGGCGCTGGGAGAACTGGGCGAGGGCCTGGAATGTACAGATCGGCGGCGTTGAGGGCAACGTCTTCAGCAAATGGCTCTTCAACAGCATCTGGCTGGGCGTCGTCAACATGGTGACCCAGGTCTTCTTCTCGGCGATGGTCGGATACGGCTTCGCCCGCATCCGCTTCCCCGGCAAGGAGCTGTTGTTCACCTTCATCCTCGCCACGATGGCGTTGCCGGGCTTCGTCACCCTGATCCCCGGCTACGCCTTCTACGCGCGCTTGGGCTGGATCGACACCTACCTGCCGTTGCTCCTGCCCTCGCTCGTGGTGCCCTTCGGCATCCTGGTGATGACCCAGTTCTTCAAGTCGCTCCCCGTGGAGCTCGAGGAAGCCGCCTACATCGACGGGGCGAGCCGCTTCACGACCTTCGTGCGCGTCGCGTTGCCGCTCTCGCGCCCCGCCCTGATCACTCTGGCCATCCTGCAGTTCCAGTCATCCTGGAACAACTTCATCGGCCCCCTGCTCTACCTGCGCAGCCCTGAGCTGATGACGCTCACCGTCGGTCTCAACTACTTCAAGAGCCAGTTCCGCACCGAGTGGACGAGCATCCTCGTCGGATCGATGTTCAACGCCATCCCCATCCTGATCATCTTCTTCATCTTCAACAAGTACTACATGAGCAGTGGGAGTACGGCGGGCCTGGCAGGGCAATGATGTTCAAGGGCGCGATCTTCGACGTTGACGGGGTTCTGGTCGACTCGCCACACGAGCAGGCGTGGCGCGAGGCGTTGCAACGGCTGATGGAGGGGCCTTGGCGCGAGCTTGCGCCTTCGACGCGCTATACGCCCGAGGCTTTCACCACCGCCGTCTATCTGGGGTACGTTGCGGGCAAGCCGCGCCTGGCCGGCGCGCAGGCTGTGCTCGCCTACTTCGGTGTGCCCGACCCGGATGGCACGTACGCCGGCCAGTACGCCGCGGCGAAGCAGGAGTTGATCCTCGAGCTGATCGAGCGTGGCGCCTTCACGGTCTTCGAGGATGGCAGGCGGCTGCTGTTGCGCCTCAAGGAGGCGGGCCTGCGGCTCGCCGCCGCCTCGTCGTCGAAGAACGCCAATGACTTCCTCGTGCGCGTCTCCGCGGGGCAGGGCCGGACTCTGCTCGACCTGTTCGACGCCAACGTCTGTGGGCGCGACTTCGCCCACGGCAAGCCCCACCCGGAGATCTTCCTCACCGCCGCCGCCGAGTTGGGGCTGCCCCCGGAGCGCTGTTTTGTGGTCGAGGATGCTGTCTCGGGTGTGCAGGCGGCTCGCGCCGCCGGAATGGCCTGCGTTGGCGTTGCCCGCCACGGCGATGCCGACGAGTTGCGCGCCGCCGGGGCGACGGTCGTTGTCACAAGCCTGGACGCGGTTGATTTAGAGGGGCGCCTCGTTGCGGAGCAGGTGCCCACGGATTGAGGATTTCGATGACGCCATTTCAGCTGCGGCGCCTGGGCGTGATCATGCGCGGCGACCCGGCGAACCCCGACGAGGCGATGGGTGTTTTGAACCCCGCCGCGGCCCGCTCACCCGACGGCCGGCTGTTCTTGTTCCCCCGCGTGGTCGCGGCCGGGAACTACTCGCGCGTCGGCATCGCCGAGGTGCTGTTCGACGCCAGCGGCGACCCTGTGGGCGTGGAGCGGCGCGGCTACGCCCTCGAGCCGACAGAATCCTACGAGCGGAACGTCCGCACTGCCGGCTGCGAGGACGCGCGGGTTACCTATGTCGAACCCCTGGGCCGCTACCTGATGACCTACACGGCCTACGGCCCGCTCGGCCCGCGCATCGCCCTCGCGGAGTCCGAGGATCTCATGAGCTGGCGGCGCATCGGCCCCGTCAAGTTCGCCTTTGAGCCGGCGCTGCGGGTGGACTTCGACCTGTACGACAACAAGGACGCGGTGCTCTTCCCCGAGCCGGTGCGCGACCCGCACGGCCGCCCGGCCCTGGCCCTGATCCACCGGCCAGCCCACGTCCAGGGTGGCATGCTCGCCCTCCCGGAGGGCGTCACCGAGCAGCGCGCCAGTATCTGGATCTCCTACTGCGACCTCGACGCGGCGCTGAATGATCCCGCCGCGCTCCTCACCTGGCGCGACCACCGGCTCCTGGCGACGCCCGAGTATCTCTGGGAGGAGACGAAGCTCGGCGGGGGGACGCCGCCGGTGCGTACGCCGCTCGGCTGGCTGATGATCTACCACGGCGTCGCTGGCCCCATCCTCGAGGGCGTTGACCACCAACCGCATGTGCGCTACTGCGCCGGCGCGCTGCTGCTCGACTTAGACGATCCCCTCACCATCCGCTACCGCTCGTCCGAGCCGATCCTGGCGCCGGAGACCGAGGAGGAGCGGGTGGGGATCGTGCCCAACGTTGTGTTTCCCACCGGTATCGACCTGCGCGCCGACGGGCGCGTCGATGTGTACTACGGCATGTCGGACTCGGCGATCGGCGTCGCCAGGCTCGACATTCCGGACCGGATCTAGTCCACGAACACGAAGGCGGTGCTGCGTAGCGCGTAGTTGATGCTGTTACCTGAGCTTGGTCCATCCTGGCGCCCGCTCTCGCGCCCTCAAGTGCTCAGCTTGAGGGCGCGCTGCAGCAGCGCGGGTGTGCCAATCTTGCGAAGCAACACACGTTGGGCGTGTTGTGTGTCTTTAGTGTCTGATAGGTACTACGCGATATGCAACAGACGATCCACGGCTCTCACATGGATAAGCTTCTTCCCTTCACCCTGAGCGAGGACCAGCGTTGGTTGCTGAGCTTCGACGGCTTCGACCCGGCCTGCGAGGCGCAGATCGAGGCGGTCTGCGCCCTGGTGAACGGCTACCAGGGCACCAGGGCCGCCCTCGAGGAGGGCCACCCGGCCTCGCGGCCGGCCACCTTCCTGGCCGGGATCTTCAATACGCCGACCGCGCCCCAAGCCCCTGAGCTGGAGGAGCCCATTACCGAGCTGGTCGTCTGCCCCGACTGGTCGCGCCTGCGGCTCATGGTAGATGGCGCCGAGCTGCGCCTCGATCGCTGCGAGCTGCTGGAGCAGCGCCGGACGCTCGATATGCGCCAGGGCGCGCTGCTCCGCACTTGGCGCCTGCGGGATGCCGCGGGCCGGGTGACGGCGCTGACGAGCCTGCGCTTCGCCTCGCTTGCCGAGCGCCGCGCCCTCGGCCAGATTGTCGTACTGACGCCCGAGAACTACAGCGCCGAGGTGGTGCTGGAGGCGACGGTGGACGGCCGGGTGCGCAACGAGCACGATACCCTGCATCTGGCCGCCGTCCACGCCGAGCCGCGGCCGGGCGCGCCGCTGGAGATGCGCACGCTGCAATCCGGCTACCGGCTGGCCTTCGCCATGCGGGCCGAGCTGCGCGAGGCCGGCGGGGAGCTGCTTGCAGGCGAGGAGTTTGCCGCCGCGGAGCTCTGCGGCGTGCGCTGGACCTTCCGGGCCGAGCAGGGGCGCAGCTACGGCCTGCACCGGCTCGTGGCC
>DAOUGF010000486.1:0-3239 GCA_034429295.1 Chloroflexaceae bacterium | reverse complement strand
GATCTGCTGGCCTTCCTCAGCTGGCAGGGCGCGCCGGCCGTGACCCTGGTGGGCGGCGAGCGCATCCCCCGCTTCACCGACGAGGCGGTGGTGCAGGCGATCGCGCAGTACATCACCCTGCTCAGCGAGTACTCGCCCCACGACGAGTTCAGCGGCTATCGCAGCGACGGCGGCTTCGTGGCTATGGGCGGCCTCACTGAGGAAGGCAGGGTTGGGATGTGGTACAGCGGCAGGCTCGGGCGGTTGGTCATTCGCATCGGCGGGCCGGAGGAGCGGGCGCAGCGCCCCGACATCGCGATCGCGCCGCCCCCGCTCGGCCGCGGCGGGCTCACGGGCGCCGACTTCTCCAGCGACGTCATGATGATCGCTGCGGGGAGCGCCAACCCTGAGGCCTGCTGGACCTGGCTGAAGTTCCTCAGCGAGCAGACTGGCGGCCTCGGCGAGAGCTTCCCCGCCCGCAGCTCCGTGGCGACCTCCGAGGCTTACCTGAGCCAGGCCCGCCCCGGCGCCGCCGAGCTCTACGCCGCCTACAGCGCCGCCCTCGCCGACCCGGCCTCGGCCGAGAACCCCTACACCGGCGTCGATCTGTTCTGGCTCTTCCAGGCGGTGGACCGGGCCATGCAGGGCGCGGACTTGGAGCGCGAGCTCGCCGAGGCCCAAGCGCTCACCGAGCAGTATCTCGCCTGCGTGGCCGGCGGCGAGGCCCCTGCGAGCTGCGCCACCGCTACCGATCCCAACTACGCCGGCAGGGCAAGTGGCGGCGGAGGGTAAGGGCCGGATGCCCTTCCTCAAGCCAGATCGGATATGAGGGCCAAGATCATGAGACATCCCGCAACGAAGAGGCTCCTGAGCCTGTTGCTGCTGCCGCTGCTGGCCGCCTGCGGCGCGACGGCGGGCGCGCAGGCTCCAACTCCCACCCCGCTGCCGCCCGCGCCCGCCCTGGAGCGCCCGATCTACACCGTGCAGCGCGGCGCGGTGGAGCGGGTGCTCGAGGCGACGGGCCGCGTTACCCCGGTGGACTTGGAGCGGCTCGCCTTCCAGACCTCTGGCCGCGTGGCTGAGGTGGCCGTGCGCCGCGGCGACGTCGTGAAGGCCGGCGACGTGCTGGCCGAGCTGCTCCACGAGGAGGATCTCGAGGCGCTGGCCCGGGCCGAGGTGCGGGTGGCTCAGGCCGAGCGCGATCTCGCGCTCGCCCGCCAACGCCGCGAGCGCGAGATCGCGCAGGCCAAGATCGACGTCAGCGAGGCGGGGCGCAGCCTGGAGCGCGCCCGCGCCGACCGCGCCGCCCTGATCGCCGAGGCCGAGCAGAACCTGCGCCGTGCCGAGGCCGACCTCGCCGCCCTGCTCTCCGATGGCCCCCAGAGCCTGATCGTGCAGGCCGAGCGGGCCCTCGAGGAGGCCAAGCTGCAGGCAAAGCGCGATGCCGATGCCGCCTCGGAGGCCAAGACCCTCGCTGAGCACAAGCTGATCGAGGCCGCCGAGGCGGTCCAGCGCGCCCAGCAGGCCTACAGCGACGCCTTCTGGGACCTCGAGTGGGTGAACAACCACGGCACCCACCCGCGCGAGAAGGTGACCGACCCCACGACCGGCGAGCAGCGCCACCGCCGGCTGGAGCCCCATGAGCGGGCGCAGTTCGAGCGGGCCTTCACAGAGGCGGAGCGGGCGCTCGCCGAGGCGGAGCGGGCGCTGCCTCTCGCCGAGCGCGACGTGGAGCTCGCCCGCGAGGCCGAGGTGCAGGCCGTTGCGGCGGGCGAGCGGGCCGTAGCCGACGCCCAACGCGCCCTCGACCTGCTGCGGGCCGGGCAGGGCAACGAGGCGCTCACCCAGGCCCAGCGCCGCGTCGAGGACGCCAAGGCCGCGCTCGAGGAGGCGCGGCGCGGTGACACGTCGGCCGCCGAGGCCGCGCTCGCCCGCTCGCGCCTCGGCTTGGAGAGCGCCGAGCAGAACACTCTTGACGCCGAGCAGCGCGCCCTCGACGACGCTATGCTCGATCTGGAGCAGGCCCAGCGTAAGGTTGATGCCGGCCGCGTGATCGCCCCGCGGGACGGCACGATCGTCGCTCTGGCGATCGGCGAGGGCGACATGGTCGATGCTTACGAGCCGGTGCTCGAGCTCGCCGATCTCTCGCGGCTGGAGGTGGCCGCCGAGCTGAGCGCCGAGCAGATGCGCGAGCTCGCCGAAGGCCAGCCAGCTGAGCTCAGCCTCATCTCTCGCCCCGATGTGGTCATCTCGGGGACGATCCGGCTCATGCCTGCGCCCTACGGCTCTGGCGGCAGCGGTGCCGTGGCCGAGCAAGACCGCACCACCCGCTTTAGCCTCGACGATGGCGACGCTGGTTGGGAGGCTGCCGGAGGCATACCGGATCCTGGCGCGGTGGTGAAGATCCGCGTGGTGATCGAGCGCAAGGAGGATGTGCTCTGGCTGCCGCCCGAGGCCATCCGCTCCTTCGAGGGCCGCAGCTTCGTGGTCGTCCGTGAAGGCGATCGCGAGCGCCGCGTACCAGTCCGCACCGGCATCGAGACAGAAGAGCGGGTCGAGATTCTGGAAGGCGTGGAGGAGGGGGCGATTGTTGTCGGGCAGTAGCGGTGACACCCCTATGCGATCGTTTCTACTCCTGATCCTGATCGCGCTGCGGCGCCTCTGGGCCACCCGCTGGCTCGCCTTCGGCGCGCTGGTGGCGCTCGTCGCGGCGGTGGCGCTCGCGGTGGCCGTGCCGGTCTACGCCGAGGCGGCCAGCCTGCGCCTGCTGCGGGAGGAGCTCGCCCGCCAGGAGCAGCGCAGCGGCCGCCCCGCCTTCGCGCTGCTGATACGCTACCTGGGCGCCTGGGCCGAGCCCCTCGAGTGGGAGCAGGTCGCCCCCGCCGACGATGCCGTCCGCGCGGCCGTGGAGCACCTGGGCTTGCCCCTCGTCGGGCTCGCCGGCCACGCTCGCACCGCGCCTATGCCGCTCGCCGAGCCCGGCGGCCGTCCCCTGCTCGACGTGGCCATCGGCTTCGTCACGGGGATGGACGGGCTGATCCAGATCATCGACGGTGCCGCGCCGCGGCCGGCCCAGGATCTCGCCGCCCCGGTCGAGGTGCTGATCAGCCGCACCCTGGCCGACCGCGTTGGCCTGAACGTCGGTGACGAGCTGACGGCCATCGGCGCCAATGCGGGCCGCCAGGTCGGCATCCCCGTGCGCATCGCCGGGATCTGGGAGCCGCTCGACCCCGGCGGCCCGGCCTGGTTCTTCGCCCCCG
>DAOUGF010000485.1:0-10974 GCA_034429295.1 Chloroflexaceae bacterium | reverse complement strand
GGCGTGCTCGGCGCGGAGCCGGCGCAGGATCTGGCAGTGCTACGAGTGGCGGACGGCCGGCTACCCGTGGCCGAGCTCTCGGCTGCGCCGCTGCGGGTGGGGCAGCTGGTGGTGGCGATTGGTAACCCGTTCGGGCTGGACTTCACAGTGACGGCGGGCGTGGTGAGCGCCCTTGGCCGCGTGCTGCCCACCGGCCCCGGCCAGCAGCTGGAGCGGCTGATCCAGACCGACACGCCGATCAATCCAGGCAACTCGGGCGGGCCGCTGGTGGATGTGCAGGGGCGAGTAGTGGGCATCACCACCGCGATCGTGCCCTGGGGGCAGGGGCTGGGCTTTGCCGTGCCCACCGCCACCGCCTACGAGGTGATCGGGCGGATCGCGGCGCGCCATCGAGAGGCGATCGGCCGCGGCGCCCTCGGCATCAGCGGCCTCGACACAGCGATCGACGAGGCCACCGCCCGGGCCAGCGGCCTCAGCCAGCGGCGGGGCGTGCTGCTGCTCGAGGTGACGCCGGAAGGCGCAGCCGGCCAAGCCAGCCTGCGGGCCGGCGACATCATCCTCTCGCTGGAGGATCGGCCGGTCGAGAGCGTCGAGGCACTGCGCAGGGCCGTTCAGGAGCTGAAGGGTCGCAGCCCCTGGCGAGTTGGCTTCCTGCGGGAGGGGCGCCGGCGTATGGTGAGCGTAGTCCCCGGGTAGCTCGCGCGCTGCGCTTGCTCGCCGACAGGGTGACCGCCCTCGCTGCCGCTTGGGCTAGGTGACAAGGGGACAAGGTGATCGCCGGTCGCGCTTCGCTTGCCGGCTAGGGGACAAGAGGACAAGGTGACGCCTATCGGCGCCAACAAGGTGATCGCCCTCGCTGCCGCTTGGGCTGGGTGACAAGGGGACAAGGTGACGCCTATCGATGCCATCAGGATGTCCCCTGGTCACCCTGTCCCTTGTCCCCCTGTCCCCTTGTCACCTTGTCACTCTCAGGCCTTCCGCCCGCCCTATGGTAGAATTGCGCCGGAATTGTCGCCTGCATAGGAAGCGCGATGGACGTCCAGCCATCCCTTGTTCGTCTCGTCGTCGGCGGGCTGCTGCTCGACCCTAGCGCCTACCGGGCGCAGCGCGATCATCCCGCCGGTGTGCGCCGCGGCCTCGTCCTTGTGCTGCTGATCGGCCTGCTGGTGGGCGTTGCCGCCCTGATTGGCGATCTCGGCGAGAGCCTGACCCAGCCCGACCCGGAGGCGGTCAGCGAGGTGATCCTTCGCGGCCTCAGCCGCATGCCCTGGTATCAGGAGGCGCTTGAGGAGAATCCTGAGCTCGCCGTGAGCCTTGAGCAGAGCTTGACGCAGCCAGGTGCGTTCTCGCTCACACCATCGCTGCTCTCGAGCTTGGTGATCACCCTCCTCACCCCGTTCTTTAGCCTGCTCGGCTGGCTGATCTCGGGCACGATCGTTCACATCGCGGCGAAGGCCTTCGGCGGCGCGGCCAGCTTCGGGCAGACCCTGGCGGTCACCGCCCTGGCCTCCAGCGCGAGCTTGCTTGGCCTGGTGCAGATCGTCCCATACGCCGAGCAACTCCCCGGCGCGCTCGGAGTCGCTTCGGGGCTGCTCGGCCTGCTCGCCACCTATGTTGGGGTGCGCGAGGCCCACGGGCTGCCGGCCTGGCGCACCTTCTGGGCCGTGCTCATCGGCCCCCTGCTGCTCATGCTGTTGGTCGTGGCCCTCTACTGCTGTGTCGTCTTCGTGTTCGCGGGCGCCATCGGGAGCCTGGCGCAGGGAGGCATCTGATGATCGAGCTGTTCAACGCAGCCCTGATGCTGAACCAGAGCGCCATGCGCGGCTTGCGGGAGTCCACCGACGCGGTGCGCCGCGGGCTGCTGATCGTGCTGTTCGTGGGGGTGCTCGTGGGGGCCGTGCAAGGGGCGAGCGAGATTATCGCCAGCGCGACGCCGGAGCGCACCGTGGCCGGCGTGCGAGCGCAGGTGGATGCGTTCGTGGAGAGCCTCACCCTGGGCGCGAACAGCGAGCAGTTTCAGCCTGTCATTCAGTTTGTGAACGAGAACGAGGAGGCGTTCTACGAGCTGCTGACGGAGCTCTACAGCCTGCCGACGGCCTTGCCCTGGGGTGTGCAGCTCTTCTTCCGCTGGCTCGCCAGCGTCGTGAGCACCCCGCTGAACTACCTGGCCTGGCTGCTCTTCACGGTGATCTTCACCCACATCGCAGCGCGGCAGCTCGGCGGCCAGGGCAGCATCCAGCAGATGCTCGGCCTCGGCGCGCTCTCAGTGGCGCCCCACGCCCTCGACGCCCTCACCTTCATCCCGGCGATCGGCCCAACGCTGCGCCTCATCGCCTGGGCCTGGGGCCTGGTGATCCTGGTGGTGGCCACCATGATCGCCCACAAGCTCGATAGCGGTCGGGCCACGATGGCCGTGCTGCTCTACCCGCTGCTGTTCAGCCTGCTCGGCTTCCTCGCCTTCTGCGGGCTGCTGATCTTTGTGGCGGCCCTCGGGCCGGTCGCGTAGCTTGTGCCACAAGGGCGGCCACCACAGGCCGCCCTTACTGATCTGTGGCGCCCCGCTCGCCTCACACCGGCTCGAACTTGTAGCCGACACCCCAGACGGTGAGGATGCGGCGGGGCGTGGCGGCATCGGCCTCGATCTTCTCCCGCAGGCGCCTGATATGCACCGTGACCGTGCTGGCGTCGCTGGCGAAGGTATAGCCCCACACCTGATCCAGCAGCTGCTCGCGGGTGAAGACCTGGCCGGGGTGGCGGGCGAGGAAGAGCAACAGATCGAACTCGCGGGCAGTCAGGGTGAGCGGGCGCCCGTCGAGAGTGACGGAGCGGGCGGCCGGATCGATCCGCAGCGCGCCGGCGACGAGCGGGGCCTCCACTGTGTCGGGAAGGGCCGCGGCGGCCCGGGTGCGCCGCAGCACGGCCCGCACGCGAGCCACCAGCTCGCGGGGCGAGAAGGGCTTGGTGAGGTAATCGTCGGCGCCGAGCTCGAGGCCGAGGACGCGGTCGATCTCCTCGCCGCGGGCGGTGAGCATGATGATTGGCAAGTTGCCTGCGGCCCGCACCTGCCTGGTGATCGTCAGCCCATCGGTGCCGGGGAGCATCAGGTCGAGGATGAGCAGGTCGAGGCCGCCGCGGGCAATCGCTGCGAGGGCCGCGTCGCCGTCGGCCGCGCTCTCCACCTCGAAGCCCTCGCGCCGCAGGTAGAGGCCGACCACCTCACGGATGGTCGGCTCGTCGTCCACTACCAGGATGCGCTCGCCTGCCATGAGGCCTCCCGGAACAACTCGCGCTGCGGCATCCGCCGGAGGCGCCTGCGCTACGCGGGACGGATCGCATAGGCCCCGCCGCGGCTGAGGATGGCGGCGCCCAATCCGACGCTGCTGATCAGGTAGAAGATCGCGGCGCTCAGCATCGGCGCCGCCGCGCCGACAAAGACAAGCGGCAGCAGGAGCAGGAGGGCGCCGAGGGTTGTGGCGAGGGCGGGGCGAGCGGCTTGCCAGCCGAGCGCCTCAACGAGGCGGCGGCTGAGGGCGGCCAGGCCGAAGAGGTAGGGAAGCTGGAGCGCCAGCAGCAGCGGCAGCAGCAGCGGCAGGCCCACCAGGCTGAGGGCCAGCAGGCTCGCCAGAGCTGGAAGGACCAGGGCGAGCAGGAGCGTCGTGAGCACTCCCAAGGCGGCGGCGGGCAGCGGTGCGCTCCGCAGCGCCAACGCCACACCGGCGGTGCGCCGTGGCCAGATGGCCGCACACGCGGCGGTGAGCAGCAGCGCCACCAGAGCCGTAGCGCCGCTCACCAGGGGGCGCGGCAGGCTTACCGCGATGCTGCCGGTGGGCCGCCCGAAGATCGTGGCCACGCCTGCCACCAGCGCGCCGCCGGCGACGGGCTCCTCGCCGAGGAGCTGGCCGGCGACGCTGGCGCCGGCGTGGCGACCGACGCCGCCGGCAAGCGCAAGCACGCTCCCACCTACCCGCGCCCCCTGGCTGAGCTCGATGCTCCCGGCGTAGCTCACCACGTCGCCGCCTATCTCGCCTTCCACCCTGATCGACCCGCTCCAGCTTGTGACATCGCCAGTGACAACGCCCCGCACGATGATCGGCCTGTCGAAGGTGGCGACGTCGCCGTCGATCACCTCGTCGGGCGCGATCTCCAGAGGCCCCGCTTGGGCGTGGGCCGGCGCCGGCAGTAGGGCTAGCAGCAGGGCCAGCAGCATGAGGGCGAACAGCTTCATTGGGGAATCTCCACGGGGGGCGTGAAGGGAGTGGTGCTGACGATCCGCCACCAGAGCCAGGCGCCGCCCGCTGCGGCCACGACGACCAGAGCGGCCGTGGCCCCGGCCGAGGCGAGCAGGTTGACGAGGGGCTTGGCGGCGAGGGTGAGGACGAGCAGCAGCTGGCCGAGCCCGGCCGCAGGGCCGCCGGCCACGCTGGCGGGGGCGAGGCTGTTCACGAGCACACCCCAGGCGCCGAAGGCGAGCAGCAGGAAGACCAGGGCCGCACCCGCCCAGACGGCCGCAAGGCCAAGGCGGCGCCGGGCTGGCTCCGGCCGCGATCCTGGCGGTGGCTCGGCCTGCAGGGCCGCGAGTACGCGGGCTGCGAGGCCAGGCGGTGGCGGCACAGGCGCCGGCTCGTGGTAGCGGGCCAGCGTGCGCCGCACGCTCTCCTCCGCTGCGGCCAGCTCATCATCGGTTGGGGTTAGCTCAGGCGCGTCTCGGCGTCCCATTGGTTCGTCTCTTCCTCCGCCTGCAGCTCCTGCTCTAGCAACTTGCGGGCGCGGTGCAGGCGGGTCTTCACAGTGGCCTCGGTGAGCCCGAGGGCCTCAGCGATCTCTAGGTAGGATAGGTCGTGCCAGTAGCGCAGCACCGTCACGCCGCGGTACGTATCTGGCAGGCGCTGGAGAGCCCGCTGGACGGCGGCGCGGCGCTCGTCGGCGAGGGCGAGCCGCTCGGGGCCGGGCTCGGCGCTGGTGAGCCAGAAGGCCACATCGTCGAGGGTAAGCCAGTTGAGGCGGCGGCGGCGCAGGCGATCGATACAGTAGTTCGCGCTGATGGTAAGCAGCCAGGTGACGAAACGGCGCGATGGATCGAAGCTATCGAGGCGGCGGTAGGCCCGCAGCATCACCTCCTGCACAACATCCTCGGCCTCATGAGTATCGCCGAGCATGCGGTATGCCTGGTTGAAGACGGCGCCGCTGTAGCGCTGTACAAGCACGCCGAAGGCTGTCTGATCGCCGGATTGAGCGCGCCTGGCGAGGGCGGCCTCTTCGGCCTGCTGATCCATCAGCGGCTCCATTGTTGCTATAGAATACGCACGGCGGCGTAAGAAGTTACAGTGGGCCGGGCGGGCGGGCGAACTTGCGTAACTACCGTGCTTCGTGTACCATCAGGCTGAATGAGCCGGGGGCGCTCTCCAGTGCGGCGCGCGTCGTCACGCCCCCATGGCCAGTTGGGAGGTTGCAGTGGCAGGCGACTACAACCGCGAGCAGATCCGCGCGGCGCTAGCGCAAGCTGATCCGGCATACAGTTATTATCTCGACCTGGAAACGGGCGAGGTGCTGCGTGTCCCCGACACCGAGCAGACGCCCGAGGCCGAGGCGCTGCGCAATCAGGTGATGGAGGGTTACGGCGACCGCTTCCGCTACATCCCGGGCGGGAACCCGGCGCCGAGCGATGCCGACGTGCAGCTCTGGCTGGAGGCGGAAGGGCTGTAGCTCGCGCGCTGCGCTTGCTTGCGGACAAGGGGACCGCCCGCGCTTCGCCTGGGCTGGGAGACAGGGAGACAAGGCGACACCTGATGGTGCCGGTGGACTGCCTCTCCTCCCCTTGTCTCGCTGTCCCTTTGTCTCCTTGTTCTCTCACTTCTCATACGGCTTGCCCGCAGCGGCAGGGCCGACGGCGCGGCCGATCAGGCCGGCGAGCACGACCATTGTCGTGACGTAGGGCAGCACCTGCAGGAACTGCACGGGCACCTCGGCGCCGAAGGCCTCCACCTTCAGGATCTGCAGGCGCGTCTGCAGCGCCTCGGCGAAGCCAAAGAGCATGGCGCCGCCGAAGGCGCCGAACGGCATCCACTTGCCGAAGATCACCGCGGCCAGGGCGATAAAGCCCTTGCCCGCGGTCATGCCGTCGTCGAAGTTGCCGACTGTCTCCAGCGAGAACCAGGCTCCGGCGAGTCCTGCGATCATGCCGCTGATGACGACATCAATGTAGCGAACACGATAGACATTGATGCCGACCGTGTCGGCGGCCTTCGGATTCTCGCCCACGGCGCGGGTGCGCAGACCCCAACGGGTGTAGAAGAGCACGATGTGGGTGAGCGGCACGATCAGCAGCATAGAGAAGAAGATCGGCTTGCCCACGAAGAGCAGCGGGCCGATGATCGGGATCTGGCTGAGTAGCGGGATCTCGATCTCGGAAAGGGTGAAGCGGCCGCCGCCCGCCTCGAGGATGAATTGGCGCCGCAGGTAGCCGGTGATGCCGATCGCGAGGATGTTGATCACCGTGCCGCTGATCACCTGGTCGGTCTTAAAATGGATGGAGAGCACGCCGTGGATGAGCGCCATCAGGCCACCGAGCAGCACCGCGGTGAGCACGCCGGCCCACGAGCTGCCAAGGGTGGAGAAGGCGTAGAAGCCGAAGGCGGCGCCGGTGAGCATCATCCCCTCGATGGCGATGTTCACGATGCCGGAGCGCTCGGCCCAGATGCCGGCCATGGCGCCGAGGGCGATCGGCGTGCCGAGGCGCAGCGTCTCGCTCACCATGGTGATCACATTCGTCTGGCGGCCCGCCGCGGCCCAGATCAGGATGGCCGGGAAGAGCAGCACGGCGCCGGTCCCGAAGAATGGGTTGACGAGCCTGGCCAGGGGCGGCGGCGGGAACATGCCGAGGGCACCAGCGACGAGGAAGAACGCGCCGATCAAGGTGAGCGAGAGGGCGGTGGGCAGTTCGAGCACGGGGCCGGGCACGCCGAAGCCGAGCTTCGTGGTCTCGGGATCGGCTGCGCCAATACCGCTGATATTGCTAAGCAAGAGCAGGCCGAGGAGAAGAAAAAAGCCTGCGATGATCTGGCGGCGCGTGGTGTTGCCCCGGCGTCGCTGTGCCATGATACGGAGGTCCTTTCATTCCACGACTGTGCGGGCCAATGATACCATAAGTGAGAAGGTGAAAGGGAGAGGTGAGAATCTGGGCCGCTCCGCTCGCCTTCTGCCATGATTGGCTGTCACAGGAGTCATCATTCGCTCATCCTGGGCCCGCGACGATCTGCTATACTTGCCGGCCCATGTCGAGGAGGAAGGATGCGTGAGTCATCGAACGGGGCCCAGGCCGCCCTGCCACAGCTGCCCCCTGCCCTGCCGGAGCCTACGCTGGTGCAGCTGGTGGAGAGTCTGCTGTTTGTGGCCGGGGAGCCGGTGACGGTGGCCCAATTGGCCCGCGCCCTCGAGACCCCTGCCGACGCTGTGGAGGCCGCCCTGGCGGAGCTGACGGCGCTCTGCGCGGGGCGCGGCGTGCGGGTGCAGCGCCACGGCGAGACGGTGCAACTGGTGAGCGCGCCCGAAGCGGCCCGCGCCATCGCTCGCTTCCTCGGCGTGCAGGCAAGCGGGCGTCTCTCCAGCGCGGCCCTCGAGGTGCTCGCGATCATCGCCTATCGCCAGCCCATCACGCGGGCGCAGGTGGACGCCATCCGCGGGGTGGACAGCAGCGGCACCGTGCGGGCGCTCCTCGCCCGCGACCTCATCCGCGAGGCCGGGCGCCTGGAGACAGTGGGCCGCCCCATCCTCTACGCCACCACGCCGGCGTTCCTCCAGCAGTTTGGCCTCACCAGCCTGGCCGACCTGCCGCCGATAGATCTTCCTTCTATTGAGGGTGAGAGCGAGGGAGGGCCGGTGGACGAAGGTGAGAGTGAAGAAGGGCAAGTGGACGAGGGGATGGAAGAGTGAAGGGCGACATGCTGGCGGCGATAGACGTCACCCTGGCGCCTGGCGGCCCCGTGACCATATCGGCGAGGCGGCCAGAAGTGGAGGCGCAGCCTCTGCAAGCTATGCCCCACAGATTGTCCACACCATCCACCAAGTTATCCACAGGCGAAGTGAAGGGATTGGCGAGCGCCGCCCGGGTCGCGCCGCTGGCTGTGATGCGACCGGCATTTCTGAAAATGGGTGACAACGGCAGGAGTTATCCACATCGGAGGGTGAGCGCTTATCCACGTCAAGGGCTTCATAATGCTGTAAACTCGCACGATTTCGCCTCATCCGAGCGGCTGTAACTATAAGCAGGAGTTATAGAGATCGTGCGTTATGTTGCTTGAAATCGGAGGGTCTATGGGGTATGATCGGGGCCACATTGGACTGGCAGGCTTACGATCCCCGACTACGTCTTACCTTGAGGGACCGATGCGTCTCGTGAAAGATCACGTCATCGGCGGGCAGGTAGCTGCGCGCCTTCTGCTTGCTATGGCTTACGCGAGGAGGCATCAGTGAACTTGAACCAGATCTGGCAGGCAGCACTGGGCACGATTCAGATGCAGACCTCGCGGCAGGAATTTGACACTTGGCTCCGCGGCACCAGCCTGATCGCCCTCGATGGCGGGCTGGCGACCGTGGGCACAACTTCGCCCTTCCACAAAGAAGGGATCGAGAATCGTTATTTGAATCCGGTGCGGCGCTCGCTTGGCGATGTGGTCGGCTACCCGGTGCAGGTCCGCGTGGTGATCGCGGGCAACAATGGTCAGGGCGGCCGGATCGATCTCTCGTCGGGGACGCCGTTTGTTGCCCAGACCGACGAGGACAGCTACCTCGGCGCCGAGCGGGCCGTGCAGCTGGACCTCTCCAGCGCCCTGCGCACCGGCATGCTGAACCCGAAATACACCTTCTCTCGCTTCATCGTAGGCTCCAGCAATCGCCTGGCCCACGCGGCCTGCCTCGCCGTCGCCGACAATCCCGGCCAAGCCTACAACCCGCTCTTCCTCTATGGCGGCGTGGGGCTCGGCAAGACTCACCTGCTCCACGCGATCGGCAACTATGTGCTGGATCGCGATCCCGAGATCAATGTGCTCTATGTCTCCTCGGAGAAATTCACCAACGACCTGATCAACGCCATTCGCCGCCAGCAGACGGAGGAGTTCCGCATCCGCTACCGGAACATCGATGTGCTGCTGATCGACGATATCCAGTTCATCGCCGGCAAGGACGCCACCCAGGAGGAGTTCTTCCACACCTTCAACGCCCTGCACTCGGCGGCCAAGCATATCGTGATCAGCTCAGATAAGCCGCCGAAAGCCATCCTCACCCTCGAGGAGCGGCTGCGCTCCCGCTTCGAGTGGGGCCTGATCGCCGATGTGCAACCCCCCGATCTGGAGACGCGCACGGCCATCCTGCGGGCCAAGGCCGACCAGATGAACGTCTATGTGCCCGACGAGGTGATCGACTTCCTCGCCCACAAGGTGCAATCGAACATCCGCGAACTCGAGGGCAGCCTGAACCGTGTGGCTGCCTTCGCCGAGATGCACGGCCTGCCGATCAGTGTGGAGGTGGCGACCACGGCCCTCGCCGATCTGCTCGGCAGCGCGCGGCGCAAGCGGATCACCTCCGACATGATCCTTCAGGCGGTGAGCGAGCACTACGGCGTCGACCTGCGCGCGCTCACCGGCCGCGGCCGCTCGCGCAACATCGTGGTGCCGCGCCAGGTGGCCATGTATCTGCTGCGTGAAGAGACGGAGGCGAGCCTGGTTGAGATCGGCAACCTGCTCGGCGGTCGCGACCATACCACGGTGATGTACGGCTGCGAGAAGATCGCCGAGGAGATCAACACCGACAACCGCCTGCGCAACGAAGTCCTCGGCCTGCGCGAGAAGCTCCATGCCCAGGGCGGGTAGCGGGAGGTTGGATCGTGGATCGTCGCCAAGCCAACATCTAATACTCACACGCCAACATCGCAAGCCCGCCAGTTCTGCCGCGTAAAGCGTCGCATAGCGCGCTGCGCCCCTGTGACGGCCGGCCAAGTTCGCCCCGTCAGCGCCCATCTTCAGCGCGCCCCGCTTTACGGAAGACAGCCCGCGGTAACGGACGCCTCAGGCGCCGCCGCGGGCTGTCTCACGCCCGCCGTGGTATGCTGATAGCATGAACCGCATGCTACTCCGCACCTCGTTGCGCTTTGCCCTGCGGCACCCCTGGCAGATCGGCCTCTGTATCCTCGGCGTGGCCCTCGGCGTGGCAGTGGTGGTGGCGATCGATCTCGCCAACGCCAGCGCCCGCCGGGCCTTCAGCCTGAGCGCCGAGGGCGTGACCGGGCGCGCCACCCATCAGATCGTCGGCGGCCCCAACGGGCTCGACGAGGACCTCTACCGCCGCCTGCGGGTCGAGCTCGGGCTGCGGGAGATCGCCCCCGTGGTGGAGGGCTATGCTCAGGCCCCCGCCCTCGGCGGCCGCACCCTGCAGATCCTCGGCGTGGACCCGCTGGCCGAGCCGCCGTTCCGCCCCTACCTGGGCGGGATCGAGGGCGACGTGGCCCAGCGCAGCGCCCAGCCGGTCGATCTGGCGACGCTGCTTGTCGAGCCCGCCACAGCGTTGCTGGCCGAGGAGACGGCGGCCCAGGCGGGGATTGCGCCCGGCGACCGGCTGGAGCTGCAGATCGGCGCCGCCCGCACCGAGGTGCGGGTGATCGGCCTGTTGCGCCCCGCCGATGATCTAAGCCGCCGGGCGCTTGAGGGCCTGCTAATCACCGACATCGCCACAGCCCAGGAGTTGCTGGGGAGCGTCGGGCGGCTGAGCCGGATCGACCTGATCCTCGACGGGGGGGCAGTGACGGCCGGTGATCGAGGGGTGGAGGGTGCCGATGGGAGCGAGCAGTCGCCGGTGGCCGAACGTCTGTCGTCGCTCTTACCGCCCGGCGTCCGGCTCGTGCCCGCGGCGGCGCGCACGAACGCGCTCGAGCAGATGACGCGGGCCTTCGAGCTGAACCTGACGGCGCTGAGCCTGCTGGCGCTG
>DAOUGF010000484.1:0-3307 GCA_034429295.1 Chloroflexaceae bacterium | reverse complement strand
GCGCCGATGTGAGCGACCACCCCGAGCTCTATCTGGGCCACGGCGCCCACGCCGCCATGCTCGGCGAGCCCGACCATACGCTGCGCGAGGTAGTGGACCTGCTACTCGGGCCAGTGCACGGTGACAAGAGGGCATGGGGAGAAGGGAGCGAGTACCTTGCCTCCCTGTCTCACATCCCCGGCCTCGCCCTCCCCGACCCCGACGGGCCCGGCGGCATCTACCTCACGCCCCGCCGGCCAGTGGAGCGGCAGCCCGATGTCTTCCCCTTCCCGGCCTGGGATCTGATCGATATGGAGCGCTACCGGGCGGCATGGATGGAGGCCCACGGCTTCTTCAGCCTGAACATGGTCAGCACGCGGGGCTGCCCCTTCCACTGCAACTGGTGCGCCAAGCCGATCTGGGGCCAGCGCTACGCCATGCGCTCGCCGGCCAGTGTGGCCGAGGAACTGGCCATGCTGAAGCACACCTACCACCCCGACCATATCTGGTTCGCCGACGATATCTTCGGCCTGCGCCCCCAATGGGTGGCAGCCTTCGGGCGCGAGGTTGAGGCCCGCGATGCCAAGGTGCCCTTCATGATCCAGTCGCGGGCCGACCTGATGACCGAGGAGGCGGTGGCGGGGCTGAAGCAGGCCGGCTGCATCGAGGTCTGGATGGGGGCCGAGAGCGGCAGCCAGAAGATCCTCGACGCGATGGAGAAAGGCACGACGGTTGAGCAGATCTACACCGCCCGCGAGCGGCTGCGCCGCGCCGGCATCCGCGCCTGCTTCTTCATTCAGTTCGGCTACCCCGGCGAGACCTTCGACGACATCATGGCTACGGTGGAGCTGGTGCGCACCGCCATGCCCGACAATATCGGCGTGAGCGTGAGCTATCCGCTGCCCGGCACCCGCTTCTACCGCATGGTCCACGAGCAGCTCGGCCCGAAAACCAACTGGTCCGACAGCGGCGACCTGGCGATGATGTTCCAGGGCACCTACCGCTCGCCCTTCTACCGCCATCTGCATCGGCTGCTCCACCGCGAGCTGGAGGTGCGACAGATGATTGCCGATTGCAAAACGCAGATCACCGATGTTGGCGACGGCGTCGCCGCAGAAGCGGCCATGGACAAGCTGCGATCCGCCTTGGACGAGCTCACCGCCGATTGGCTGAAGCTGGGCCAGCTGGAGGTCACATCCCGCAGCGAGGCGCCAACCGTGATCGCTGGCGCCAACATCCACCTGGCCGCGCCGGACCTGAGCAAGGAGTACAACTGAGATGACCGATATTCTGCTTACCCACGGCTACTTTCTCTGGGAAGATGAGAAAGAGCAACAGATTATGAAGCCCTATCCGCTCCTGGGGCTGCTCTATATCTCCGCCTATCTGCGACGCGAGGGCTTCAGCGTTGAGATCTACGACAGCACCTTCGGCAGCCGGAACGCCATCCTCGAGCGCCTGGAACGCGAGCCCGGCGTGCTCGGCATCTACACCAACCTGATCACCCGCGGCAATATCGTCTGGCTGATGGGCCAGGCGAAGCGGCGCGGCTGGACGGTGGTCGTCGGCGGACCGGAGAGCGCCAACTACCCGGAGCAGTATCTGGCCCACGGCGCTGATGTGGTGGTGGTCGGCGAAGGCGAGGTGACGCTGTCGGAACTGCTGCCGGCGCTGGCGCAGCGCGGCCCCCACCGGCTCCACGGCATCCACGGCACGATCTTCCGCGACGAGTTCGGCCTGGTGCAGCACAACCCGGAGCGGGCCCAGATCGCCGATCTCAACAGCCTGCCCTGGCCGGACCGCGAGCAGATCGATCTGCAGCAGTACATCGAGATCTGGCGCAAGCACCACGGCATGGGCAGCGTCAACCTGATCACCGCGCGGGGCTGCCCCTACAAGTGCAAATGGTGCTCACACGCCGTCTTCGGCTACTCCCACCGCCGACGCAGCCCCGCCGACTGCGCCGACGAGGTGCAGCATATCGCCGAGCGCTACCGGCCCGAGCAGGTCTGGTACGCCGACGATGTCTTTACCATCAGCCATAAGTGGCTCTACGAGTACGCGGGCGAGCTGCGGAAGCGCGGGCTGCGGCTGCCCTTCGAGACGATCTCGCGGGCCGACCGCATGATGAAGGAGGAGGTGCTGGCGACCCTGGCCGAGATGGGCTGCTACCGGATCTGGATCGGCTCGGAGAGCGGCAGCCAGCGCATTCTGGACGCAATGCAGCGGGGCGTGAAGGTGGAGCAGGTGCAATGGGCGACCCAAGCGGCCCAACGCCACGGCATCGAGGTGGGCATGTTCCTGATGTGGGGCTACGAGGGCGAGACGATCGAGGATATCGAGGCCACGATCGAGCATGTGAAGCGCGCCAACCCCAACATCTTCTTCACCACTGTGGCCTACCCGATCAAGAACACGCCCTATTACCAGACGGTGGAGGATCGGCTGGCGCTGGAGCGGGATTGGGCCCAGGCCACCGACCGCGACTACCTGGTGCGGGGCCGCCACTCGCGCCGCTACTATCGCTTCGCCGACGCATGGCTGCGCAACGAGGTGGCCGGCTTCCGCCTGGAGGCGAGCGACCCCGCCGCCGCCGCTGAGAAGTACGCCGCCGCCGCCGAGGCCCGCGCCAACCTGCTGGCGAGCGCTGAGGAGGTCGAGGCGTGAGGGCTGACGACCGGCGAGTGACGACTGACGACCGACCACCGACGACTGACGACCGACCACCGACGACCGGCGATGGCCCGGTATCGTCGGTGGTCAGTCGTCCTGCCTCGCCCTTCGACGCGATGGCCCCCGAGTACGACGCCGCCTTCACCCATAGCCTGGTCGGCCGGCTGATGCGGGAGGCGGTGTGGGCGCGCCTGGACGCGGCGTTCCAGCCGGGCGAGCGGGTGCTGGAGCTGAGCTGCGGCACCGGCGAGGATGCGCTGCACCTGGCCCGCCGCGGGGTGCGCGTCCTCGCCACCGACAGCTCGACAGGCATGCTCGCCATCGCCCGGGCGAAGGTCGAGCGGGCCGGGCTCACCGAGCTCGTCGAGGTAGCCCCACTTGACTTGGAGGAACTGGCGCGTTTCGGTGATAGGGAGGCAAGGGGACAGGGGGACAGGGGGACGGGGGGACAGGGGGATAAGGTCATCTCCCTATCACCACATCTCCCCTTTGACGGGGCGCTCTGCAACTTTGGCGGGCTGAACTGCGTGGTGGACCAGCGTGGAGGGGCGGCAGGACTGGCGACACTGCTGCGGCCGGGAGCGCGGGTACTGCTCTGCGTGATGGGTCCGGCCGTGCCGTGGGAGTGGGGCTGGTACCTGGCCCGCGGCAAGCC
>DAOUGF010000483.1:0-15852 GCA_034429295.1 Chloroflexaceae bacterium | reverse complement strand
GCTCGGGGCCTGGCTCCGTGGCCGGCCCCGCCGCCTGCGCGATGTCGGCACCCTGAGCGCGGGCCACGCGCTCGCTGGCGGCCACCATTTGGGCGCGCAGGCGGTGCCGCTCGCACAGATCCGCGGGAGCGAGGGGAGGCGCGATCTGTTCGACGACTGGTTCTATCCCCTCGGCGACCGGCCCCGGCAACGCTGGCTCGGCATCGCGACGGCGTGGCTCCAGGGAGTGCCGCTGCCACCGGTTGAGCTGATCCGCCTGGGCGAGGTCTATGTGGCGCGCACGCTCGGGCTGGCCCCACGATCTCTGCAGGCACAGGCCAACTCAGCACCGTCCGCCCGCAATAGCCTCTTCCAGAGGGTGGGTCGCAGCACAGCGGCTCCCCAGGTGGAGGACAGCCCGGTCGGCGCGGCATGCTGACTGGTATTCATCGGAACGATCTGGACGATGGCATCCACACGCAACAAGGATACAGAGGGTTCATCAGGGCCTTCGCATATTATTCAGTGAGATCACCGCGTTCTGATGCAGAGTAGCGAGAAGGAGGGGAGGTCGGGTAGGATGGCGGCAGCAACCAGCGAGCTGAGGAGGCTGCCGATGGACGAGCAGGCGCTGAGCATTCAGGCGCACTTCACCGATGTGACCGACCCGCGCAAGGCGTGGAACCAGGACCACCGGCTCTCCGACATTCTGGTGATGGCGCTGTGCGGGATCATCTGTGGCGCCGATAGCTGGGTCTCGGTCGCCGCTTTTGCCGAGGCCAAACTGCCCTGGTTTCGTCGCTTTCTGGAGTTGCCGAACGGTGCGCCCTCCCACGACACGTTCTCGCGGGTCTTCGCCGCCCTTGACCCCAAGCAGTTGCAGCAGGCCTTTCTCTCCTGGGTGCAGGCGGTGCATGTCGCCACCAACGGTGAGGTGGTCGCGATCGACGGCAAGGTGATGCGTGGCTCGGCGGACAAGGCCTGGGGTCGAGCGGCCATCCGCATGGTCAGCGCCTGGGCGAGCACGAACCGCTTGGTGCTTGGCCAGCAGAAGGTCGCCGGCTCATCGAACGAGATTACAGCTGTTCCAGCCTTGCTCGAACGGCTGGCATTGAAGGGCTGTATCGTCACTCTTGACGCGCTCCACTGCCAAACCGAGACCGTGGAGGCGATCCGCAACCAGGAGGCCGACTACGTCATCACCGTTAAGGGCAACCAGGAGACTCTGCACCGCTCGATCCGCGAGGCGTTTGCGGCGGCCCACGCGAGCGAGTTCCGCGACCTCACCCCAGAGCAATGGGACGCCTACCACGTCAGCGAGGAGGAGGGTCATGGGCGGACGGAAAAGCGCAGCTACTGAACGGTGACGGATCCGGCCGTGTTGGCCACCTGCAACCCGAACGGGCGCTGGCGAGACCTGCGAGCGATTGGCATGGTTCGCGCCGAGCACACCCTCGGCGGCAAGACCTCGGCTGAGGAGCGCTACTTCATCCTGCTCGCCATCCGCTTCGACGGCCGCTTCCCGAGCCCGACCTAATAGGAAAGGAAGCCGTTTACACCCAACTGCTTGACAGACGCGAACGACGTGCTATGCGACCAAGCTCGGCATCATCCATCCAGTAGTTCCTGAGCGACCCAAGCGCGCTTCTTCGTGACTTCTCACAGGCTAGAATTGAGCACCGGCACGCAACGACCAAAGTTCTAACGACATCAAGGAGCTTCGGCTATGCGGTTCTTTGCTCTGCTGCGTCAGGGGGCATTTCTCGCCCTGCTCGTCACCCTCCTACCATCATGTGTGGGACAGGGCCTGGGCCCGGCCCCAGTCGCCCTGACGGACCTCCCTGCACCGCCAGAGGCGACCCTCTATGAGGGCAAAGCCGAAAGCCTCATCGACACTCTCCTCCTTGCGGGGAACGCTGCCTATAGCGACGGGAAGCTGCAAGCAGAGACCCAACTCTACGCTCTCCCAACTCCCGAGACCCGCTCCGAGAGCCTGGCCTTTTTCAAGGCGGTGCTTCCACCATTAGGGTGGACGCCACGGACAGATGTAGCCCTCGGCGGGTCGCTCGGGCAGGCCTGGCAGCGGGGCAGCCAGCGTCTGACCATCGCAGCGGTGGAGGTCGAGAGCAGCACCATCATTGTCGTGGTGCTGAGCACGCCCCGCTAGGCTGTCTGCCTCCCCGACGAGCAGATGGCATCACAGCCCGACGAGCCGGCCACTGCGCCATCAAGGCGCCGACGGCGCGCTGCCGCGAGTGGCGGCGCCAGCGCGGGCGCAGCGCAAGCTGATGCGACCGCTCCACTCGGGTGTCGGCGCGGGACAGCGGATGTCGGCGCCATTCGCGGCAGACAATACCGCTGCAACACCGCCAACACGTCGCCGGCGACGTAGTGCCGCGGCTACTACTGCTGCACCTACAGAGTCGGCCGTAGCGTCGGAGCCCGACTACCCCACGCTAGTACTTACGAAAATACGGGTCTGTCTTTTCTAACGCCCAAACAATCTTACTGCCTGGGCTATACGTAACTCGATACTTTATCCGTTGAGCAGCGGAGATTCCAACTTTCCTAGGAACGCGGAATGTGCCAAGGCGCTCGAACTTTCCAGAGAGAGCATTCCCTGAAGCTCTGCTGTGGCGCATACTGACGAGTATGTCTTCCTCCACTACGGCAACACCAGATAGTATGTCCCGAATGGCCTGGAACGCCTGATACCCAAGAAACAAGAGAACGACTGCTATGAATGCATAAAAGGGAAGAGAGGGTGGCGGGAAAAAGCCGAGATTGATGGTAACGAGATACGCGGCAACCAATAACCCGAACCCAACGAGTGGTACTACCCGCCCTAACAACCGAAACTTTTGCCCTGCAGTAAGGACAACTGTGGATCGGGAGATAGGCTCAGTCAAGGAATACTACCTGTTGTTCAGAGGAGGAATAATGGTGCTGATTATATCCGAGCCAGCAAGTCCTCGCAATCCCCCTTAACCTCAGTCATAACGGCTTAATACTACTAGCGGTTTATACTCATCCCATCCTTTCGCATGGATTGGCCATGTGTGGTGACAAACGCATGGCTACCCGATCGGCGAGGCGTTCGTGGACGAGCGTGGCTACACGGTGCAGTACTTCGAGTGGGTGCGCATGGAGCTGCACCCCGAGTTCGCCGGCACCGAGAACGCGGTGCTGCTCGGCTTGCTCGGCGAGGAATTGCTGATCCGTAATGGCGGTGAGGTCGAGCTCGACGACTAGGCGCGACCGGCTAGAAGTGCGAGCGTGGGGCGTGGGTGACATACCCGCGCCCCTCATGTTGTCAAAGACACCCTCCTTCTACCGCCAGGTTGTGTGCGCTCTGGGTTTGCCGAAACGGCCATCCCGCCACCATCGCCGAGTAGACTGCGCGGTGGAGTCGCCTGCGCGGCCCCGACTGGTTCAACACGCCAGATGCGCTGAGGCCCTATATCCTCCACAACCCTGTCGTGAACCCTCTTGACCTTACCCTTAGGGCAAGGTGTACTCTCTTGGCGAGGAGGTGCCGATGAGTGGAATGAGAGTGACGATTGGTGTCGCAGCGCAGTTGCTCGGTGTGAGCGCGAAGACGCTGCGTCACTATCAGCGCCTGGGGCTCCTGAGCGACGCGCACCGGGAGGCGAACGGCTACCGCTCGTTTGGTGCTCACGACCTGCTGCGGGTCCAGCAGATCCGCCGGCTCCAGAGCCTCGGCCTCTCGCTCTCCCAGATACGGCGGTTGCTCGGTGCGCCGGACGCCGAGCCCTCGCTGCGGGCGGCACTCGCCCAACTGTATGCCGAAGTCGAGGCGCAGCTCGCTCAGCTGGAGACCCGTCGTGCGCTGATCGCCCGCCTGCTCGCCGCTGACCCACAAACCCTGCTCAAGCAGCCGCTCGTCCCCTCGCCCACCGCCCGGCTGCTCGCAGAATCCCTTGGAGAACGTGCCGATGAGGTCAGCCCCTGGATGCGTGACACCGACACCTACCTGCTCGGCCAACTCGACACTGTGCTCGGCAACGACCCGGCCTACCGCGCCCAGGTGCAGGAGTTGGCCCGGCTCGCCGCCGCGCACCCTGCGGCCTACCAGGAGCTCGTCGCCCTCGGCCGGCGGCTCGAGGCCCTGCGCGAGGTTGACCCCGCCTCGCCCGAGGTTGCCGACCTCGCCGCCGCCTACCGGCATGCCCTCAGCGAAAACGTACTCATGCAAGCCGCGGCGGCCTTGCCCGTCCCTGATGGCCCGACGGCACAGCTGCTCAGCGACCTGTTCGGCCTCGCCGCGCCACAGGTGCTCTCGCCCGCTCAGCTCCGTGTCTTCGAGCTTGCCGGGGTAGACCAGGCAGATGATGGCCCGAAGGAGCCGGCGGAAAAATGACGATCCAGCAGGAGATGATGCGCCTCACCTACAGCGAGCGCGAGGCAGATAGGCCTTTGTGCTCGTCCTGCTGGCTCTCGCCCTGACAGACCAACAACCGACAGATCATCGCCTGAGGCATGGGGCGCCCGCCCCAGGTCTGGGCGCGCATACCCTGAACAGGAGTTCTCCATGATCGAGCCGACCCGCTGGCAGATCCGTTTCTTCACGATCTGGGGTGCTCAGGCCCTTTCGATGTTCGGCACATCGCTCGTCCAGTTCGGGATCGTCTGGTGGCTCACCACGACCACCGGCTCGGCGACGGTGCTGGCGATCGCCACGCTAGCCGCGTTGCTGCCGGGTGTGCTGCTCGGCCCCTTCGCGGGCACCCTTGTGGATCGCTGGAACCGTCGCGTCGTGATGATTGTCTCAGACGCTGTGGCGGCGCTTGGGATGCTCGTGCTGGCCATACTCTTCGCCACCGACAGCCTCCAAATCTGGCACATCTACGCCGCCACCCTGCTGCGGGCGACGATGCAGGCCTGCCAGTTCCCGGCGATGCAGGCCTCCACCTCGCTAATGGTGCCGCAGGAGCAACTCACACGGGTGGCCGGGCTCAACCAGATGCTGCAGGGCCTGACGATGATCGCGGCGCCGCCGCTTGGCGCCCTGCTGCTACGCTTCATCGACGTGCAGGGTATCCTGCTGATCGATGTAGCCACAGCGCTGCTGGGCATCCTCCCGCTGTTCTTCTTCCGCATTCCGCAGCCGCAGGCGGCTCAGGCGAGCGAGCCGACGTCGGTGCTTGCCGATATGAAAGCGGGCCTGGCCTATGTCTTCGCCTGGCCGGGGCTGCTCATGCTGCTCTGCATGACAGCGGCGATCAACCTGCTGGTGGCGCCGGCGATGACACTGCAGCCTATTCTCGTCACCCGCCACTTCGGCGGTGACGCGGTCGCCCTGGCGATCCTCGAGGCGGCCTTCGGCATCGGGATGATCGTTGGTGGGGTAACGCTGGGAGCCTGGGGCGGCTTCAAGCGCCGGATCTACACCAGCTTGCTTGGCATCGCTGCGATCGGCGCCGGCCTCCTCGGATTGGGCCTGATGCCGGCGGGTGCTTTCTGGGGCGGTGTGGTGGCGATGGGTTTTGTCGGCGCGATGATTGTGCTGGCCAACGGCCCGCTGATGGCAGTGATGCAGGCCACTGTTGCGCCGGAGTTTCAGGGCCGTGTCTTCACGCTGGCGATGAGCGCCTCGAGCGCGATGGTCCCGGTGGGGCTGTTGCTTGCCGGCCCCGCCGCGGATCGCTTCGGGGTGCAGGCCGGCTACCTGGCCAGCGGTGTGATCTGCGTGCTGATGGCGCTCGTGGCGGCGTTCACGCCGGCCATTGTGAACCTGGAGAGCCGCACTGCCGACCTGGTGGCGGAGGCGCAGCAGAACGCCGAGCCGTCGCAGCCCCCCGAGACACCGCTGGCCGCGAAATAGCCGCGCACTCGAAATTCCGCAGCCTGCGTGCACACGAGCATAGGTGCCGTTGCATCTCACCCTTGTGGTGATACCATGGCCACAAAGCACTACCGTCTAGATTGCAGCACAGGTCATATTGCGCAGCTCGTAAACAGGTCACAGGAGACCGCCGCTTGGCGTCGACGGCGCATAATCTGCCACTTCCCCTCACACCCCTTGTTGGGCGCGAGCACGAGCTTGCCAGTGTGGCGCGGCTGCTCCGGCGCAGCGAGGTGCGCCTGCTTAGCCTGATTGGCCCACCCGGCATCGGCAAGACGCGCCTGGCCATAGCCGCTGCAACCAGCCTGCTCCCCGAGTTTGCCCACGGCGTGTATTTCGTTGATCTCGCACCACTTTCCGATGCGAACATGGTGCTGCCGACGCTCGCGCGCACGTTGGGGCTTCGGCCGAGTCACGGCCAGCCGCTTATGCCGGAGCTTGTGCAACTCCTGGCGGGCAGGCGGGTCCTGCTCGTGCTAGACAATTTCGAGCATGTGATCCAGGCAGTGCTGGCCATCAATGAGCTCTTGCAGGCAACCGCACAGCTCAAGCTGCTGGTGACCAGTCGCGAACTGCTCCATCTATCTGCCGATCACACCTTCCCAGTGCCGCCGCTGTCGCTGCCGCCTGTGCTGGCCGATCAAGGTGCGCCGCGCACACTGGCCTTGCTGCCCCCTGAACAGATCGGCACCTACGACGCGGTTCAACTCTTTGCCCAGCGTGCGGTGGCCCTGCAACCTGATTTTGTGCTCACGCCGGAAAACGCATTGATCGTGGCTGGAATCTGCTGCCGGCTTGATGGTCTGCCCCTGGCGATTGAGCTTGCAGCGGCGCGGGTTCGACACATCTCGCTACAGAAGATCTACGACCGATTGGAGCAGCGCCTGCCCATCCTCACTGGGGGCGCCCAGGACCTGCCACTTCGCCAGCGTACGCTGCGCACGGCGATTCAGTGGAGCTATGATCTGCTGGATAGCAGCGAACGACTGCTCTTGGCACGCCTTGCTGTCTTTCGCGGCGGCTGTTCATTGGAGGCGGTCGAGGCTGTTTGTGAGCGGAATCTGACGATTGGGGTCTTTGATGGCCTGACTTCCCTCGTAGATAAGAGCCTTGTGCAGCAAAAGGAAATCTCAGGAGGCGAGGCACGCTTTTTTCTCCTAGAAATGATCCGTGAGTTTGCTTATGAGCAATTAACGACCAGCGGCGAATTGGCCATGCTCCGCGGGCGCCACGCCGTCTACTATGCCGAACTGGCTGACCGCGCCGAGCCCGAACTGCGACTGGCAAATCAGAAATACTGGTTCCACTTGCTGGAGACAGAGATTGCTAACATCCGGGCCGCGCTGGAGTGGTCGATTGAGTGCGGTGACGTTACCAACGCCAGCCGAATGATCAGTGGAACCTATCTCTACTGGATTGTGTATGCTCGCCACACTGAAGGCATGTATTGGGCTCAGCGGCTGCTCGCGCGGCTCAACGACATCGCGCCGGAGCACCAGAGCCGGTTCCTGCGAAGCGCGGCGCTGTTCATCATCTACCGGGATCACGCGACTGCCAAACGCCTGGCTGAACAGGCCGTCGCCGCTGCACGCGCTGGCGGCGACAAGCGAGAGCTCGGGTGGTCGCTTTGGGCGTTGAGCACGACATTGTCGAGTGGCGCAGAAGCGGAGGCGGTGACGGAGGAGGCGCTTGACCTGTTCCGCGACGTGGGCGATCAGCCAGGTTTGGGGCTGGTGTATAACTCTATTGGTGAACGCGCGCGCCTGAGCGGTGACCATGCGCGAGCCAGGAGCGCCTATGAGCAGTCCCTGGCTTTCGCTGAAGCTATCGGCGATGCACGACGCCAGTACTATGTCTTGTATAACCTCGCGTTTGTGGCCCAACGCGAGGGCGACCACCACGAGGCGCTTCGTGTGCTCCGCCGATCGCTCGCCCTCTGCCAGGACCTCGGCGTGCCAACCGATGTGATCCAGGAGCTCCTGGCGTTCGCCGGGTCGCTGGGTGCCTTAGGCGAGCCCTTGCGAGCCGCGCACATCTTTAGTGCGGCGCACGCCTTCCTGCAACGCAGCGGCACATTAATCGACCCGAGCGATCAGCCTGAACACGATCGGAACTTGGCCTTTGTGCGCGCCCAGCTTGGCGAGGCGGCGTTTGAAGCGGCATGGGCGGAAGGTCAGGCGATGACGTTCGATCAGGCAGTTGCCTATGCGCGATCCGCTCTCGACGTGGAGCATCAGTCCGCGCCTCAACTCGCCAAGGCGTTCCATTCGGCAGACGACCTGACGCGCCGTGAGCGCGAGGTCGCGCTGCGTGTCGCGGAAGGGAAGTCAAATCGAGCCATCGCCGAAGAGCTCGTGATCACTGAGCGCACCGTCGAAGGACACGTCAGCAACATCCTCGCAAAACGTGGCTTCCGCTCGCGCGCGCAGATCGCGGCGTGGGTCGCTGGCCGAGCAGACCCCGCCTCCTGAGCCGCGGCTCCCCCGAACATACACGTACTGCATCCACGTGCTCGCAGCACAAAAGCACGTGGTTTCCACGGTGTGCCGCTGGCGCCAGCCTGCTAGAGTAGCCGTGTTCAAGCGTCGGCGGACGCTTCGGGACGGGCTATGCCGGCTGAAAAGGAGCACCAGCGATGACACTACAGGACACGCAGCACACTCAGGCCGCGGCACAGTTCGCCGCCCGGTTGCGGGGCGAACTCATCCAACCTGGAGATGCACAGTACGACGAGGTGCGCAAGGTCTACAACGGCATGATCGACAAGCGCCCGGCCTTCATCGCCCGCTGCGCGGATGCCGCCGACGTTGTCGCCGCAGTCACCTTTGGACGCGAGCAGGGCCTGCTGGTTGCTGTGCGCGGCGGAGGGCACAGCGGCGCCGGCTTGGGCAGCTGTGACGGCGGCCTGGTGATTGATCTTTCGCGTATGCGAGGCGTGCTGGTCGATCCGGATCGACAGACGGTGCGGGTCGAAGGGGGCTGTACCTGGAGCGACGTAGACCAGGCGACCCACCCGTTTGGCCTGGCCGTGCCAACCGGGTTCATCTCTACCACTGGGGTTGGCGGCTTGACTCTCGGCGGCGGCCTTGGCTACCTCACCAGGCGCTACGGCTTGACCATCGACAACCTGCTGGAAGTGGAGATGGTGTTGGCCGATGGTCGTCAGGTAACGGCCAACGCCCAGGAGCATCCCGATCTGTTCTGGGCTGTGCGGGGTGGCGGCGGAAACTTCGGCGTCGTCACTGCCTTTTTGTTCCGCGGTAACCCCGTCGGGCAACTGATCTACGGCGGCCCGATGTTCTGGCCGCTTGCCCAAGCCAAAGACGTGATGCGCTTCTGGCGCGATCAGGTGGTGAACGGCCCCGAGGAGCTCAATGGCTGGTTTGGCTTCCACACCGTTCCGCCGGTTGAGATGTTTCCCGAACAACATCACCTGCAGAAGATGGCGGTGATCACCTGGTGCTACAGCGGCGAGCTTGGGCGGGCCGAGCAGCTCTTACAGCCGATCAGAGCGCTGGCCGAGCCGGCGATCGATTTTGCCGGCCCGATCGCGCTGCCGAATTTGCAGAGCATGTTCGACGGGCTGTATCCGCCTGGGCTGCAGTGGTACTGGAACGCCGACCATTTCGTCGAGCTCAGCGACGACGCGATCGCGTTGCACCTGCAGTACGCCGAGCAGCTGCCCTCGGTCCACTCCACCATGCATCTGTACCCGCTCAGCGGCGCACCTCAGCGCGTCAGCAAGGAGGCCACGGCCTGGAGCTACCGCGAGGCCAATTTCGCGCAGGTGATTGTCGGCGTCGATCCTGACCCGGCGAATAATCCGCGGATCATCGCCTGGTCGAAGGAGTACTGGCGCGCGCTGCACCCGTACTCGGCCGGGGGCGCGTACGTCAACATGATGATGGAAGAGGGCCAGGAACGTGTGCAGGCCGCATACCGCGACAACTATCAGCGCCTGGCGCAGATCAAAAGCCGGTACGACCCGCACAACCTGTTCCGGGTGAACCAGAACATCAAGCCGGCATGAGGGCGATGAGCATCATAGATAGTCGCTCGCTAGCCGCATCGTTAGCCAACCTCATGTACAGTGCGGCTTTCCAGAGTGGCAGGCTTTGAGCCACAGCCCTGTTCGCAGACATGGGCCAGGCCGCGCCAGGGCGCATCGAGCACCCGCACGTCCGGGTAGCCCAGGCTTCGCAGCGCCAGGTAGGTGTGAGCGGCGCGCATCCCGGAGCTGCAATAGGTGACGATCCGCCGCTCGGGGGTGATGTCCTGGCGCAACAAGTCCGCCCGCAACTCATCCAGCGGCCGGAGCATCGCCCAGCTGCCGGTGGGCGTGGCGTTGCTCCACTCCCAGTTGCGCGCCCCGGGCAGATGACCAGCAGCGTACTCGTGGGCACTGCGCACGTCCAGAAGCAGCACGGAGCGGTCAGCGCTGCGGGGCAGCAGCCAGCTCAGGCTGGCCCGCTGGCTGTCGTCTGGGGCGAGCGTGAATGGACGCGGGTACGCCAGGGTCGCCCCACAGGTGAGCGGCAGGCCGGCGCTCTGCCAGCCCTCGGCGCCGCCGCTCAGCACGGCGGCCCACCGGTGGCCGAAGCGCCGCAGCGCCCAGACGACACGGGCGGCGTGCATCCCCCAGACATCATCGTAGACGACGACGGTGGTGTCTGGCCCAATACCGAGACGGCCCATGAGCGCGGCGAAGCGCGCCGCCGACACTAACGTCACGGAGTGGTCGGGATGCGTATCGCTCAGGCTGCTGCGGTCGAACCAGATGGCGCCGGGCAGGTGGCCATCGGCGTAGCTGGGGCGATCGCGCACATCGAGGATACGTAGATCGGCTCCCTGCTGCTGCGCCAGCCAGGACGGCTCGACGATCTGCGCGAATGAGGTGCCGTCAGCGGGAGCGGGTGCCAGGGCTCTCTGGCTCATCGTCGTGGGCTCCGATAAGCAGGGCTACGCCTTGCTGCGGGTGCCGCCAACCGCCCCTACGCACTCCAGGATGTAGCGGATCTCATCGGCTGCGCGGGCTGTGCCCAGCAGGCCCGCCATCCCGACCCCGAAGGCCAGGAGCGGCCAAAGCTCGCGGAGCGGCTGGATGATTCGGTGCGGCATAGGTTTTTCCCTTTATCACAATCGCGAGTGCGCGGGCAGACCGCCGAGCTACCGAGTGAGCAAGCCGGCATCGATCACGGGCTGCGTGCCGGTGACGAAGCGGGCGCACTCTGAGGCCAGGAACAGCACCGCCTTGGCCACATCCCCCGGCTCGATCCAGGACACGGGCAGCAGGTCGATCCGGGGCACGGTGCGGCTCCTCTCCGAAGGCTTCCTGCCAGGATGGCCGGCGTTCTCACCGGGCGTTGTCAGGGTGGAAGCCCCACCTCCTATGTTGAGTATCTTAATTTAACAACGTAACAATGTCAAGAACCTGCCCGGACATTTCCTTGCACTCGCGGTATATTTGTCAAATTAGATAAATAATATTAGGATAAGCCATTCGAAGCAGTAGGGGAGCACAATGGGTGAGCATGAGGCGGGAAGCGTGGCAGGCGTGCCGGGCTGGGGCACCGTCGGCGACATCCTGTTCGTGGCAGCAGGCGGCTACCACCACCTCGGCTTCAACACTTGGAAGTCGGCCGGTGGCGGCCCACAGCCCGATGGCGTGGCGGGCCTGCATCATGTAGCGCTGCGCTACCCGACCCGCGCCGGGCTCGCCGACGCTCTCAGCTGGCTCCAAGCTGTCGGCTGGCCGCTGCGCGAGGTGAGCGACCACGGCACCCACGAGGTGATCTACATTGAGGACCCCGACGGCAACGACCTTGAGCTCTGCTGGATTGCCCCTTCGAGCAGTGGTCTCGCGACGAGCAGGGCCACATCGCCTTCGTCGGCGGCACAATTGACCTGAACAACCTGCTCGCCGAGCTTAGCGCGGCGGCAGTGGAGCGACCCGATGAGTGACACATCCCGCGACGGCTTCGCTACCCAGGCCATCCATGTCGGCCAGGCGCCCGACCCGCAGACCGGCGCCGTGACCGTGCCGATCTATCAGACCTCCACCTATGCCCAGCCCGTTGAGGGCGGCCAGGGACCGCACTTCTACGCTCGCGCCAGCAACCCCACCCGTAGCGCGCTGGAGCAGGCCCTCGCCGCGCTCGACGGCGGCAGCTATGCCCTGGCCTTCGCCTCTGGCCTGGGTGCGGCAACCACCGCGCTGCTTTCTCTCTCCAGCGGCGACCACGTCGTCTGTAGCGACGACGTGTACGGCGGGGTCTACAGGCTCTTCAGCAAGGTCTTCGTGCGCCAGGGGCTGCGGGTGGAGTTCGTCGATGTTGGCGACCCGGAGCGAGTCGCAGCGGGGCTGCGCCCGGAGACAAAGCTGATCTGGCTCGAGTCGCCCACCAACCCGCTGCTGAAGCTGGCCGATATCGCTGCGATCAGCGCCCTGGCTCGGGAGCGCGGCGTGCTCACGCTGGTGGACAACACCTTTGCCTCGCCCTTCTTCCAACGCCCGCTGGAGCTCGGCGCCGACCTTGTCCTCTACAGCACCACCAAGTACCTCGGCGGCCATTCTGATGTGATCGGCGGCGCGTTGGTGATGAACGACCCCGAGCTCTATGCCCGCTTGAAGTTCTTGCAAAACGCCGTCGGTGCGGTGCCGGGGCCGTTCGACAGTTGGCTGGTGCTGCGCGGTGTGAAGACCCTGGCGCACCGCATGCGTGCCCACGAGGCCAACGCCCAGGCCATCGCCCGCTTCCTGCTGGAGCATCCCGCGGTTGCGGAGGTGTACTACCCTGGCTTAGAGCAGCACCCACAGCACGAACTGGCGAAGCGCCAGATGCGCGGCTTCGGCGGGATTGTCTCGATCCGGCTGCGCGGCGGGGCCGCGGCGGCTCGCGCGCTGGTCGGACGCACGCGCTTGTTCACCTTCGCCGTT
Source organism: Chloroflexaceae bacterium (assembly GCA_034429295.1). Classification (GTDB taxonomy): domain Bacteria; phylum Chloroflexota; class Chloroflexia; order Chloroflexales; family Chloroflexaceae; genus OHK40. The sequence goes on along the minus strand of DAOUGF010000483.1, from coordinate 3,070 downwards.
AGCCTCGGCGGGGTCGAGAGCCTGATCGAGATCCCGGCAACGATGACCCACGCAAGCACCGCCGACACGCCGCTCGCCGTCCCCGCGGACTTGGTGCGGCTCTCGGTCGGCATCGAGGAACTCGACGACCTGCTCGCGGATCTCGCTCAGGCGCTGGAGGGGCTGTAACTTAACTCGAGAACCTGGAAGAGCGTGACTTGCAGGCCGTCAGGGCCCTGCACGCGGGGTTGTGGTGCCCCAGGGCGTGACGACCGGCTGGTGGACCAGCATGGCACAGTGGGCGAGTGGAGGCGCCGCTCGAGCACGCATTCGAAGTGTTCACCACACGCTGCGATAGCTGGTGACCACGGGAGTACCGCCCCAGAGATGCCGCAGCCGGCTTGGGCGCCATGCAATGACGGCTCTTTGCCGTGGAGGCCGTGATGATCAAACTGCGCTCTGGACGGCGCGTGCGCTCGCCTACCGGCTCAAGAACCAGATCGACCAGGAACGCGCCGCCCTGGCGGTGGTCGTCCCCGAAGGGTACGCGCTCAGAGGCAGGCGCTAGCCGCTGATGGAGATACCGATCAGCCAGCCGATACCGTAGGTGATTGCAGCTGCGGCCAGGCCGACGAGCACCTGGCGCATCCCCGAGAACCAGACGCTGCGCCCGGTCATCAGCGTAATTGCCGCGCCGATGCCGAAGAGCCCCAGCGTGCTCAGCAGTACGCTCGCCGCGACGGCGCCGAGTCCGCTCATGAATAGGAAGGGGATGACAGGGATGATCGCGCCGACGGCGAAGAGCAAGAACGAGGAGAGCGCCGCCTCCCAGGCCGAGCCACCCAACTCCTCCGGATCCACACCCAACTCCTCGCGGGCCAGGGTGTCGAGGGCCGCCGGCCGATCGGCGATCAGCCGGGCGGCCAGCGCTCGCGCCTGCTCCTGCGGCAGCCCTTTGGCCTCGTAGATCAGCGCCAGTTCCTCCTGTTCCTCAGCCGGGTTCTGCTCCAACTCCTCCCGCTCGACGCTGATCTGCCGTTCGTAGAGCTCGCGCGAGCTCTGCACAGAGATCCACTCGCCCAGTGCCATCGAGAAGGCGCCCGCAAGCAGCCCTGCCAGGCCGGCCACCAGCACCGCCCGCCCCTCGGTGTCGGCGCCGGCCACGCCCATCACCAGGCTGAAGTTGGAGAGCAGCCCGTCGCTGGCGCCGAGCACGGCCGCGCGCAGCGCATTGCCGCTGCTCGCCCGATGGCGACCCTCCAACTGTGCCAGCGCGCTGCCCTCCAGCCCACCGGGCGTACCGCTGAGGATCGTCTGGAGCACCCGGGCGTGGGAACGCTCCTGGGCGGGCATGGCCGTCGCCCGCGACTCGGGCTGGGCGGCATAGCCGCGGCTGTCCCCGCGCTCCTGCTCACCGATGGCAGGGAGGACGAAGGCCGGCCCAAAGCGACGAGCTAACCAGATCATCGTGCGGGTGCGCCAGCCGATGCGGCGAGGCGGCACCGGCTGGCCGGCGGCTGCCAGCTGGTCCTCCCAGAACTTCGCGTGAGCCTCCTCGACGGCGGCGAGCCTGCGGTAGACCTCGGCCAGCCGGGGCTGCTGTTCCACCTCGGCGAGGGCGGCGTACAGCGCCGCGCTCTCGATCTCGTCCTGCCAATTCGTCCGGTAACGGGCGTGATCCGCTTGCACCCTGCTCATCGCTTCCTCTCTCCCGTTGCGCTCACTTCCCGCGCTCCACGCGAGCATGCTCGTGTGCTGGTCGAGGACTCAAGCACCGGCGGCAGGAAGTACGGCCCAGATGGTCGTACCCTGGCCGGGCGTGCTGGCTGCCCCGATCTGCCCGCCCATCGCCTCCACCAGCCCCTTGGCGATCGACAGCCCCAAGCCGGCCCCACCACCCCGCGCCGGGTCGGCCCGGTAGAAGCGCTCGAAGATATGGGGCAGGTGCTCGGGCGCGATCCCGCAGCCGGTGTCGGCGATGCTCACCCGCACGCCGCGGCGAAGCGGCTCGGCTGTGAGCGTGATGCGCCCTCCCGGCGGGGTGTGGCGTAGGGCGTTGTCCAGCAAGATTAGCAGCAATTGGCGCAGGCGGTCCACGTCGGCCCGCACGATCCCCCCCGCTGGACCAAGCTCCACCGCTACCCCGCGCTCGGCGCCGAGCCTGGCCGCCTGGCGCTGCAGTTCGGCCAGTAGCGTGTCGAGCGCCACGGCCTCAAGCTGGAGCGGCAACTGGCCGCTGTCGAGCCGCGAGAGCGTGAGCAGGTCGTCCACTAACCGGCGCATATGGTCGCTCTCCGCCAGCACATCGCCCAGCAACTCGCGCTGGTCGACCTCGCCGGGCGGTGTCTCGCGCAGGGCCACCTCGGCGCTGGCGCGGATCAGCGTCAGCGGAGTGCGCAGCTCGTGGCTGGCGCTGGCGATGAAGCGCTGCTGGCGTTCCCAGGCCGCCTGGGCCGGGCGCAGTGAGCGGCCGGCCAGCCACCAGCTCGCCGCGCCGACCAGGGCCATGCTCAAGCTGGCCAGGGCGAGCAGCCCGGCCGTCAACTGGGTGAGCACTCGCTCCTGATCGCTGAGCACCCGCCCCAGCTGGAGCGCAGCCGGCCCGTCGCTGCGGGTCAGCCGGTAGGTCAGCAGGCGCACCCGCCGCCCATCCGGCGCGATGACCGTGCGCAGGTCGCTGCCCTCAGCGAGGGCAACACGCAACGCGGCGGTGTCGGGGGCGAGCGGCGGGGCGTAGGGGTTGGGATCGAAGAGCGTGCGCCCCGCGCTATCCAGCGGCAGGACGAAGATCGCTGCCAGCTCGGCATCATAGGCCGCGCTCGCCAGCCCTGCCGGGGCGGCGGTGGGTATGAGCGTGGGCGGTGGGCTGTGCTCCTCCTCCTCGCGCTCGTCCTCCTCGCGCTCGGCGCGGACACGTCCGCTGGCCCGCTCCACCTCGACCTCCACACCATCGGCGAAGCGCACGTGGTAGACCCACGCCCCGTGCTCCTCGTGCAGCTCGACCTCCTCCGGTGTGCCGCCGCCCACCGCGGCGACCGCGAGGGCGACCGCCTCACTCTGGCTCAGGCCGGAGGCGGCGCGCGGCTGGGTG
>DAOUGF010000482.1:0-7400 GCA_034429295.1 Chloroflexaceae bacterium | reverse complement strand
ACGGCGACTGGCTGCCGCAGTACGTGTAGCGGGCGCCGGCGCTAGAAGGGGCGGGCACATATGCCCGCCCCTTTCGCGTTTCGCGTTTTACGTTTCGCGTCTTCCTTTTCGCCTCTTCGCGTTTTCGTTTCGTGTTTTTCGTTCCCTTTCGCGACTTTCGCGATCCAAACCGCCCCCCTACCGCCGCACCAGCGGCAGGAGCAGCCGGTGCACATCAATCGGCGGCGTGAACGTCCCCTTCGCCGTGTAGTAGCTCGTATTGCCGGCCCGGTCCGTCACGCGCACGATCACCCGCACGTTGCCCGCATCCACCGGTAGCGTCGCCCCGAAGAGCTGCGGCTCCAACTCCGTAAACGTGGCCAGCCGCCAACTGGTGCCGTTCTGGATGTAGACGGCGCTGATGTCCGAGGCGACGATCCCGCTCGGGGCGCCCGGGTCGGGGCTATCGTAGGCCCGCACCAGCACCCGCGCCTGCCCGCTCTGGGCCAGGGTGTTCTGCCCGCTCGGCGGCCGGAACTCGATCCGCACCGACTCGATCAGCGGCGGAGCCGCATCCTCGCGCAGCGCGTTCGCCTGCGGCGAGGTAACCCCGGGGTCGTCGTAGATCACCTGGAAGACCATCCGGCTGTAAGGCCGCAGCACGCCCGTGCGCCCCGTGTTGTCGGCGCGGAACTGCGCCGCGGCGGCTACCAGCTGGTCGCGCTGCTGCTCGCCCTCGCCCACGCTGCTGAAGCTGAAGAACTTGTCGGGGTACCAGATCCCCGCGCCCGCGTCGAACTCAGGCTCCGTAGTGGTCTCCACGATCGGCGTATGGGTCTCCGTCACGATCTGGGTGATCTGCGGGTTAAAGTTCTCCAGTTCCCCATAATCGCCGCCGAGGAAGATCACATCCTTCACCCGCAGGCGCTCGGTGCTGCTGATACCGCTGGCGGCGCTGATGTCGTAGGCGAAGGTGGGCAGGCTCGGCGCCCCCACCTGGTTGTTGGCGAACACCCGCACCCCGGGCTGCGGGAATTGGCCACCGCTCGCCTGCACGAACTGATCCTCCACGGTGAAGTCATCCTCGCCGAGCGTCAGCACGGTGCTGCCGGTGCGAGGCACGATCGTCCAGTCGTCGGGATCGTCGATGTCGAGCGTGAAGGTGATCAGGCGGGTCAGCCGGCCGAGCGCGTTGGGCAGGTACGGCGCCTGCGTCTCCAGCGGCGTGCCCCGCGAAGGCGCCGGGTCCTCGGGCGGCGGCGCGATCGGGTTCTTCACGAAGGTGCGCACATACGGCAGGCCGTAGAGCGTCATGACGTGCAGGGCCTTGTAGTCGTAGGGCGAGAGCGTGGTGGCGTTGCGCACATAGCGCTGCTTGGCGTTGCGCAGCGCCTCGCCGATGCTCTGGCCGAGATAGGTCTCCCCCGACTCGTCGCGCACGTCGCGGGCAAACTCGGCGGTGAGCAGCGTCGCCAGGCGCTCGGAATAGTCGATGCCGTCGGCGGTGCCGTAGCCGTAGCCGGTGTTGCCGATCCAGTTCCCGGCGTGGCTGTTGATCGCTTGGGGGAAGTCGGCGGCGTAGAGGCTCGCGTTGAGCGTGCCCGGAGCGATCGACTTATCGATCACGTTGAAGCCAGAGTGGCAGCCCACCGAGTAGGCCAGGCTGTTATGGAATTAGCCGCCGCTCCCAGAGCTCTGCTGCAGGATGAAGCTGAATGAGTATTGCGGCGTGAGCAGGCGTCGTGCTGGGAAGTTCCCCGCCGTGCCCTGCGCGGGCAGCACCTGCCAGTGGTCGAAGTGGGCGTTGATCGAGCTCAGAGGGATGTCGATGTTCTCGAAGGGGCTGTTGGGCGCCTGGTCACTGAATTCGGTGTCCAGCTTACCGTTGAACCAGGCCTCCTTGAGGTCGTCGGCCGTCCACTGATCGTCGATCAGCGTGGTCACCTCTGTGATGGCGAGGCCAGCCTGCACCAGCGTATCGGCGATCGCGTCCGCCTGATCCTTGAGGAAGTCGTAGCCGGTGACGGCGGCGTATGGCGGCTCAGATCTGAGCACATCATTGTGAACATAGATCGAGGCGGAAGGATCGGCGTAGATATTGTCGAGGAAGCGGGCGATATCGGCGGGGCGCTCGACAATGCGGCCCACGGCGAGGTCCGGCAGGAAGAAGGGGAAGCCGTAGAAGCGGTAAGGCCGCCCCGAGCCGTACGGGTTGTCGCTGGTGATCATCCGGTAGCGCAGCGCCGCCCCCAGCGGGTTGTTCGCGCCGATCACACCGGTCGGGTCGATCGTTTGCAGGTAGGCCAGGTAGTCCGCCTCGTTGGCGATCGTCGTCAGGTCGGGCAGGCGGAAGAAGGGGATGATCTCGTCGCCGCCGACCAGCACGATGTTACGCAGGTTGGGCAGGGCCACGAGTTGCCCGCTGGGGCTGCCCAGCAGATAGTCGGCGCTCGGCGGGGCTGGGCAAGGGCCGGGAAGCGGGCATGGCGGCGGCGGCACCGAGCTACCCGGCGTCTCGTCATCGCGGGCCGCGTCGATCAGGTTGTCGATCAGGCTGGCCACATAGTTCGCGTAGAGCGGGTTGCTCTGGTTGGCTTCCCAGAGGTCGTAGGTCTCGGTGATGGTGGGCGTCCCTTGGGCCAGGGGCTGGAGCTCCGAGATGTCGAGCACCAGGCCGTTTTCGAAGCTGGTGGGGTTCGGCGAGGGCGGCTCGGCGGCGATCTGCTCCAGTATGTTGAGGATCGAGGCCACTTGGGAGGAGCTGCCGGGATACTCCGAATCAGGGTAGAGCTGGAGCATCCTGGCACTATTCACGATGTAGAGCGTCGTGATCTGTTCCAGGTCGAAGTCGGTGGTGCGGAGCTCCACATGGGGCGTGGGCGGGGGCGTGCCGAGGCCGCTGCCGTCCACCTGCACGGTGAGGTTGTAGGGCTGCGACGTGAACTGGCCGTTGCTGGGCGCGACGACGGCGTAGTAGGTGCCAGGCAGCCAGAGGAAGGTCTCGATGCTCTCGGCCGTAGTGCCGCTCTGGGCGCTGATGGCGGAGATCTGCGAGCCGATGGCGGAGATCTGCGAGCCGATCTCAGTCACGCCCTCCAGGCCGGGCTGGCCGGCGTCGAAGCCCTGGCTGGGGTCGGGGCCGCCGGCGAGCACGAGGTCATAGTCGGCCTCGAGCCCGTCGAGAGAGAGTTTCACGCTGGAGGCTGGCTGGGTGACCTGAAATCTGTAGTAGTCTACATCGCTCGCGCCGCCGATCGTGCCCTGGATAGGCTGGATCCAGCGCTGGGCCGTGGTGTTGCCGATCGAGACGGCGGTCGCCGGTTCATCGTTCGAGACGGCCGACTCGTCCTCGACAACGGGCGGCAGCTCGACGGGAGGACCCTGGTCGGCGCCCGGGGGCGTCACCTGGGCTGCGCGGGCTTGGGGCGGGCTGCCCAACGGCGTGACAGCTACTGTCAGAAGCAGCAGAGCTGCGAGTCGGCGGAGGATCGAATGCATCCGGCGTCCCTCCTTATGTGGGATTGCAGATTGGCCCATGCCGGCGGCGGAGGCGCTCCGCTGAGGCCAGAGCCGGTCGCCTGATTTTTTCCTAGATCGGCTAATTGGCGCGTCTGTATCCAGTCGGATAAACGATCCGACGGGCAAAACTGTGGTTAATAGAGGGTTGGCATACCGGTGCCGCTGAGCCGCGCCCTCAAGGTCTCAGCTTGAGGGCGCGCGAGCAGGCGTCAGAGTCTGCCAGGGTGGTGAAGCAATACATGTAGTCCGTAGCCCGTAGTCCGTACAGCTCTATGGAACCACAGAAATCTCTCGGGATGGGCCAGTAAGGGCGGCCCGTCGTGGCCGCCCCTTGGGATGCGCCAGCTGACCTGTTACCGGCGAATAATCGTGGCTCAGTTTAGAGCCTCAAAAAGCAGGCGACCTGACCCAAAAGGTCGTGTGAAGCTGCATTAGGATCAGCTGTGGATCCACTACAGGGCGCGCACCAGCTCCAGATCCCGTTGGGCGTCGAGCTCGAGGAAGATCTGCTCGGCATCGGCGCGGGCGCGAGCGAAGGCTTCGGCGTCGCCTTGGGCGCGGGCGAGGCGAGCCTGATGGTAGCGAGTCTTGCCCAGGTCGTAGCGGCTATCGAGCTGGGCGAGGGCGGCGCGGCTGCGGTTGAACTCAGCGGCGGCGGTATCGAGGTCGCCGGCGGCGAGGGCGATTTGGCCGAGCACGCGGCGGGCTTGGGCTTGTTCGGCGGCCATGCCGAGCTCGGTGGCAACACTGAGCGAGCGCTCAGCATACTCCTTGGCGGCCGAGAGGTCGTTGAGGGCCAGGGTGGCCTCGGCGGCGTAGCGCAGGGCGTCGGGGAGGAAGTTGCGGGCCTTGATGCGCTCGTAGGCAGTGAGGGCCACCTGCAGCAGCCCGAGCGCCTCGGCGGGACGGCCCTGGAGCAGCAGCACCTCGCCGCGGTTGGCTGTGGTCACCGCCTCGCCCAAGGCCGAGCCGATGCGCCCGAACATCTCGCTGCTGAGCTTGTAGAGCTCGGCGGCGCGCTCCAGCTCGTTGCGGCCAACCAGCACCACGGCGAGGTTGTTGGCGGTGCGGGCCACCGCCTGTACATCGCCGATGCTCTCGCAGATCCGCATACTCTCCTCGAAGCTGGCGATGGTCTCGGGCCAGCGGCCGGCGCGGGTGTAGACGATGCCGAGGTTGTTGAGGGCGTCGCTGAGGCCGCTGAGGATATTCAGCTCGGCGAAGAGAGCGCGGGCCTGCTCCAGGGCCTCGATCGCTTGGGCATTGTCGCCCTGGTCGCGGTAGAGGTTGCCGATCAGCTTGAGCGCCGCCGCCTGGTCGGCTTGGCTGCCGATCTGCTCCGCGAGGCGCAGGCCCATGCGGGCCCACTCCATAGCGCGGAGGTATTCACCCTGGCGATAGTAGATCCCGGCGCCGAGCAGGTAGCAGCGGGCGGTCTCGCCGCGCATGGCTTTGGTGGCCCGGGCCAGCCCGATCCGCAGCCAGGCGAAGGCCTCATCGTAGCGCGAGCGACGCTCCTCCAGACTGGCGAGCAGGCGGTGGAGCCGCAGCCAGCGCTCGGATGCAGGGGCGCTGAGGGTGAGCGCGGTGCGGAAGTGGCGTTCAGCGTCGTCGTACTCGCCAAGGAGCAGGCGCAGATCGCCGCTGCGCTCGTGGATGGTGGATAGCTGCTCGTTGATCCACTCCTGCGAAGGCTGCGCCTCATCTTGCGAGCCGGCGCTGTCGGCGAGGCGGGCGGCGATATCGAGGGCCGTGGCGTAGAGCGCCAGGGCGTCGCGGTTGGCGAAGCGGCGTGCGGCCTGGTCGGCGGCGCGCAGGTGATACTCGAGGGCCGGGCGCCACTCCTCGGCCTGGAGGAAGTGCCAGGCCAGGGGGGCCAGCTGCTCGTCGAGCTGTCCCTGGCTGAGCTCCTCGATCCGGCGGGCGACGCGGCCGTGGAGCACGCGGCGGCGGGCGTAGAGGATGCCCTCGTAGGCCACGTCCCGCAGCAGGGCGTGGCGGAAGAGGTAGGCCAGGGTGCGGTCGAGCTGCTCGGCCTGGATCAGCTCGAAGTTGATCAGGCGCTGCAGGCTCTCGTCGAGGGCAGCCTGGCCGCTGTATACCCCCTCCACCACCGGGCGCTGGAAGCGGCGGCCGATCACCGAGGCCACCTGCACCAGCTCCTGGCGTGGCTCGTCGAGCCGGTCGAGGCGGGCGATCAGCAGGCCCTCGATGCTCTTCGGCAGCTCCACCTCCTCAAGCGGCCGGGCGAGGCGCCACTGGCCATCCTCGGCCTGCACGAGCACGCCGCTGCCCACCAGGGCCCGCACCAGCTCCTCGATGAAGAATGGGTTGCCTTGGGTGCGATCGAGGAGCGGCAGGATGTCGGCGGGGGGCGTGCCGCCAAGGAGCGCGCCGAGGAGGGCGGCGCTGTCGTCAGGGGTGAGCTCGCCGAGCTGCAGGCGCATGGTGAGCGGCTGCTTTTCCCAAGGCGCGTCGATCGGCGGATCGGGGCGGTAAGTGAGCACAAGGAGCAGCGGCAGTTGCGGGGCGACGGCGGCGATGCGGCCGAACAGTTCTTGGGAGGGCAGATCAGCCCAATGGGCATCCTCCACGGCCACGAGGAGCGGGTCGCGGCGCGCGGCGCCCTCGAAGAGGGCCACGACGAGCTCCTGGAGGCGATCGTGGCGCTGCTCCGGGGTGAGGGCCGCGGTGAGCGGGGTGTCGTTGAGGGGAACGCCGAGGGCGTCGCCGAGGAGCGGCGTGAAGCGCTCGAGCTCGGGGGCGAGTTGCTGCACGCGCGAGGCGAGATGGGCGCTCAGGTCGGTGTGGGCGACGCGCCCGCCGAGGCCGAGCAGATCTCGCAACGGGCCGCCGATGGCGGCGTATGGGGTGCGCTGCTCATAGCTCTGGCAGTCGCCGAGGACGATCTCGAAGGGTGGTATGCCAGTATCGCCCGGGGCCACGCTGGCGATCACGAGGCGCTGGAGCAGCTCCTCGGCGAGGCGCGTCTTGCCGGCGCCGGCGTCGCCGATGAGGGCGAGCACGCGGCCGCGGCCAGCGAGGGCGGCGGAGGCGGCCTCGCAAAGGGCGTCGAGCTCGGTGTCGCGGCCGATCAGCGGGGCCATGTCGAGGCTGGCGGTGTGGCTCTCGTCGCGCCCGCTGCCGGCCACCTCGGCGATCCGCAGGGCGCGCGCTGGCACCACAGGCTGCGCGATGCCCTTGAGCCGCAGCGGGGGCGCCTCCTCCATCACCACCTGGCCGGCCACGGCGGCCCTGGTGCTCGGCGAGAGCAGCACCTCGCCGTCGGCGGCTGCGGCCATCAGGCGGGCGGCCAGGTTCACCGCGGGGCCCATCACCGTGTACTCATAGCGGGTGGCGCCGCCCACGCGCCCCGCGAAGACCGTGCCGGTGTTGATGCCGATCTTCTGTGACAGAGTGAGGGGGTGCGCTGCCTGGTCGGTCATCGCCACCTTGTCACTGTGCCACTCTGTTGTGGCGCTGGCGGAGGCCAGCAGCTCCGCGATCTCTCCGTTCGCCTCCTCCAACGCCTGCCTCAGCTCCAGGGCGCAGCGCACGGCGCGGGTCGGGTCGTCTTCGTGGGCGGCGGGGGCGCCGAAGAGGACCATGAGCTTATCGCCGTGGGTGTACATGTCCACTTTATTGATGATGCCATCGTAGAAGTGGATCACAGCCTGGGCGCGGCGGTAATAGGCGTTGAAGATCGCGGCGGCGGTGGCGGGGTCGTGCTGGAGGCGGCCGAGGATGGCGCTGAAGTCGTGGACGTTGGCGAAGAGCACGCTCACCGGGCGAAACTCGCCGAGGCCGGTCTCGGCCGCCTCGAGGAAGCGGCGCGGCAGGCCGCGGACGAGGTAGGGGCGCAGGGCGGCGAGGCGGGCGGCGAGGCGGGCGAGGGTGGGTAG
>DAOUGF010000481.1:0-1999 GCA_034429295.1 Chloroflexaceae bacterium | reverse complement strand
GCGCGCCCCACGCCGAGGAAGGCGCCTTCTATGTCTGGACGCCCGACGAGCTCCGTGAGCATCTCGGCGAGGATGCGGTCCTCTTCGCCCACCTCTACGACGTGAGCCGGCAGGGCAACTTTGAGGGCAAGAATATCCTCAACCTGCCCCGCGAGGCCGCCGAGGTCGCCAGAGTGATGGGCGTGAGCGAGGCGCGGCTGGAGGAGGTGGCGGCCCGCGGCCGGGCGAAGCTCTACGCGGCGCGGGCCCGCCGCCCTTGGCCCTTCCGTGATGAGAAGATCATCACCGCCTGGAACGCTATGGCCCTGCGGGCCTTCGTCGCCGCCGCCACCGCCTTCGACGACGCCGGCTACCTCGCCACAGCCCAAGGCTGTGCCCGCTTCCTGCTCGCCAACCTACGCCGCCCCGACGGCCGCCTGCTCCGCTCCTGGAAGGACGGCCGCTCCGGCCCGCTCGGCTTCCTGGAGGACTACGCGCTGCTCGTTGATGGACTGATCGCCCTCCACGGCGCCGACGGCGACCCGGCCTGGCTGCGGGAGGCCATCGCGCTCGCCGACGCCATGCTCGACCTGTTCTGGGACGATGGGATCGCCGGCTTTTACGATACTGCCCGCGACCAGGAGGCCCTCGTGACGCGCCCCCGCGATGTGGGCGATAACGCCACGCCGTCGGGCCACTCGGTGGCCGCCGAGGCCCTGCTGCGCCTGGCCGCCCTCACGGGGAATGAGCTGTACCGCGAGCGCGCCGAGGCCGTGCTGGCGGGCCAGGCGGCGCTGATGGCCCGCTTCCCGATGGGCTTCGGCCGTATGCTCTGCGCCGTGGATCTGGCGGCAGCGCGGATCACCGAGCTCGCCGTGGTGGGCGACCCGCTGGGCAGCGATACCCGCGCCCTGCTGGCGGTGGCGCAGCGACCCTATCGCCCTCACCTCGTGCTGGCCCGTCTCACCCCCGGCGACGATGAGGCCCCGACCCTCACGCCGCTCCTGCAGGGCCGCGAGCAGATCGGCGGCAAGGCCACCGCCTACGTCTGCGAGCATTTCGTCTGCAAGCTGCCCGTCACCGAGCCCGCGGACCTGGAGGCGCAGCTCTCGTAGCGGTCTGGGCACATTTCTTCTGCCCTCACAATGCACTTCCTCCACATCAACCAGCTCTATCATCGGTCCTCGGGCGCCTCGCGCTACTTCATCGAGATCGGCGAGCGGCTGGTGCGGGAGGGGCATCGGGTGACGGTGCTCACCAGCGATGCTCTGGACCTGGAGCATTTCTGGGCGCCGGGCAAGCGCACCGTCGCAGAGCGGGAGGATGAGCACGGCGGCGTGCGGGTGCTGCGTTTCCCGGTGCGTCGCGCGCCCGGCCCTCCGATCATCTACCCGCTGTTCCGCCGATTGATGGTGGAGCTAGGGCGAGCGGGGCGGCTCAGCGAGCCGCTGCTGCGGCGCATGGCCACGCTCACGCCGCGGCTGCCTGAGCTGGAGCGCTACCTCGCCGTTGCGCCCGAGCTGCGGGACGTGGCCCTCGTCCACACCACCAACATCACCCTCGACTTCGCTATCCTCCCGGCGGCGCGCTGGGCGAGGCGGCAGGGCATCCCCCACCTCTGCACGCCGTTCGTGCATTTGGGGGAGCCGGGCCGGCGGCAGATCGTCCAGTACTACAGCATGCCTCACCAGATCGCGTTGCTGCGAGAGGCCGAGGGCGTGGCCACAATGACCTCGCTGGAACGTGAGTTTCTCCTGCGGGCGGGCGTGGCGGCGGAGCGGGTGCGCGTTGTGGGCGCGGGCGTGGACCCGGCCGAGGTGGCGGGCGGCGACGGGGAGCGCTTCCGCGCCGCTCACGGCATCAGCGGGCCGGTGGTGCTGAGCTTGGGCGCGGCGGCCTACGATAAGGGCACAGTCCATGTGCTGGAGGCGCTGCAGCGCCTCTGGAGCAAGGGCGTCGAGGTTACGTGGGTGCAGTGCGGGCCGCTGCTCGGCCACTTCGAGGAGCGCTACCGGCAGCT
>DAOUGF010000480.1:0-2381 GCA_034429295.1 Chloroflexaceae bacterium | reverse complement strand
CAGCCCCTGCAGCGGCGGCACCAGCGGGATCTTTCCGAGCGCCTCTCGTGCAGACCCGACGATGAGCCGCTGCTCCCCCGCCCCTTCCAGATACAGGATCCTATCCACGTACTGCACCACGCGCTCCAGCCGGTGCTCGCAGAGCACGATCGTCAGCCCCAAGTCGGCGTTGAGCTTCTGGAGCGCGGTGAGCACCTCCTCGGCGCCGTGGGGATCGAGCTGGCTGGTGGGCTCGTCGAGCACAAGGACGCGGGGCTGGACACAGAGGGCGGCGGCGATGGCGACCCGCTGCTGCTCGCCGCCGCTGAGCGACGAGACTCGCCGCCGGCGCAGGTGGGCGATCGCGAGCTGATCGAGCACCTCCTCCACCCGCCGCCGCATCACGGGTTGGGGCACCCCCAGATTCTCCATGCCGAAGACCAACTCATCCTCCACCAGATCCACGACGAACTGGCGCTCCGGGTCCTGGAAGACGAACCCCACGAGGTCAGCCAGATCCCGCGGCTGGTGGGCTAGCGTATCCCGTCCATCCACCAGCACGCTGCCGCCGAAGCGCCCCCCGTAGAAGTGGGGCACCAGGCCGTTGATCAGGCGCAGCAGACTGCTCTTGCCAGCGCCACTCGGCCCGCACACCAGCAGAAACTCGCCCTCCGCGACATGTAGAGAGAGCTCACGCAGGATGGGGACAGCGGCGCCAGGGTAGCTGTAGGTAACGTGGTCGATGGCGATCATCAGGGGTGGGGTTGCCTGGGCTGTGGGTGGTGCCCGGCATTATGCTTGGCAACCCTGGCTGTGTCAACCAACAAAAAATGCCCTCTCCCTGGGGGAAGGGGAGAGGGCTTCGGGCGGGCCCGACGTGATGAGCCGCGGGCCATTCGGGGGGGAGCCAAATGGCCAGCCTGAAGGCTCGTAGGGCCACAGCCCGCTGGGAACGTGCGGCTGCCACACTGCGGCCGCGGGAGCAATGTACTGGGGCACCGTAGGGGCGCGTATCCTTCCCTCCTTAAACAAGAACTGTGCCAACGCCCCTTCCGCCCGAGCGCCGTTTCAGCTTTTAGCTATGGCACCTCGCTTTCAGGCTTTCTGTAGCTCTACATCGCCGTACGGACTACTGACTACGGACTACCGACTACGGCCCCTACGCCCCCACGGCGCTGTACCGGCGCAGGCCGCGGCGCCACATCAGTAGCATCAGCCCGAAGAGCACCGCGCACCAGCCGAACTGCAGCAGCAAGCCCTGCCCGATCGCCGCCTCATCCAGGCGACCGAGCAGCAGATCAACCGGGAAGCCGAGCATGCACCGGAAAGGCAGCAGATTGAGCACTTCCGTCACCGGGGCCGGCAACAGATCCAACGGCACAAGATAGCCGCTGCCGAAGGAGTAGAGCCCGAACCAGAAATCCTGCACCGCCAGCACCTGCGTCCACCAGAAGCTGAGCAGCCCGATGCAGCACTGGTTGAAGAAGTAGATCAGGAAGGCGAGCAGGATGGCGAGCGGCAGCGCGGCCAGGCTCAGCGGGTCGGGGTGTGGCGCCGCCGCCGGTTCGAGCAGCAGCGCGATCGCCCAGATCGGCGCCATCATCGCCAGCCGCAGCGGCTTGTCGCTCAGCGCGAGGGCCAGGTAGCGGAGCAAGGGGTGGGCGGGGCGCAGCAGATGGGCCGACAGCTCGCCGAGGCGGATCTCCCGCTCCATCTCCCAGATGATCCAGACCCCGGCAAGTTGGCGGATGGTGAGCGCCCCCACGTAGTAGGTCACAAACTCGGCCCCGCTGTAGCCGCCCACGCCGCCCTCGCCCGCCAGAGTGCGCCAGACGGCCAGCATCACCAGAGGCAGCACACCAGTGAGCACCCAGATGAACAGCTCGGCCCGGTAGGCCAGCGCGTCCGACCAGGTGACGCGAAGCAGCACGCCAAACTTGCGCAACATACGCGTCCGGATAAGACGAAACCGTGAGTATACTACCACGGGATCGCTCCGCGCAGGAGGGCTGCCGTGTCACCGCTTCGCATCGCCTTCATCGACTCGTGGCTCCAGCAGGTTGCGGAGGGCAGCGGCACCGCAGCAGCGATCGGCGGCTTGGGCGAGGCATTGCGGCGCAAAGGCCACACAGTGACCCGCATCAGCCCGCTGCGGCCCTGGCCGGCCACCCTCACCACCCGCCGCCTGCTCTTCAACCTCTACATCCCCGCCCTGCTACGGACCTTGCCTTACGATCTGATCGTCGGCTTCGACATCGATGGCGTGCTGCTCGCGAGGCGCCCGCCGGCCCCCTACGTCTGCAGCGTGAAGGGCGTGATCGCCGAGGAGCTCCAGCACGAGCGCGGGGCCGTGCGCGCCTTGCTCTGGTCGCTCTCGCGCTTGGAGCGGCTGAACGCCCGCC
>DAOUGF010000479.1:0-3211 GCA_034429295.1 Chloroflexaceae bacterium | reverse complement strand
CTGCCCGAGGCCTCCTGGCCGGCCGGCGACTCGCGCTGGATCGTCGTGATGCGCGCGCTGCTCCAGCAGCCCGCCTCGCCCTGGTGGGACAATAAGACCACGGCCGGCGCGGTCGAGACGCGCGACGATATGCTCCTGCGCGCCTTTGCCGAGACCGTCGCAACGATGGAGCGGGAGTATGGCACAGATCCGGCAGACTGGCCGGCGTGGGGCGATCTCCATTCCGCGACCTTCCGCAACGCCACGCTGGGGGACTCAGGCATCGGGCCCGTGGAGGATCTGTTCAACCGCGGCCCCTTCCCCGTCGGCGGCGGCGAGTCGCTCGTCAACGCCACTAGCTGGACGGCGAGCGAGTCGTTCGAAGTGGACGAGCTCCCATCCATGCGTATGATCGTAGACCTCAGCGATCTAAATGGCTCGGCAGCCATCAACACCACCGGGCAGTCGGGGCACACCGCCAGCCCGCACTACAGCGACATGATCGAGCTCTGGCGCACCAACCAGTACTACCCGATGCTGTGGCACGAGCAGGCGATCGCTGGTGGCGCCGAGGCGCACCTGAGGCTGACGCCATAACGAGGGCGCCAGCACGAGGAACACGATGACCCTGAGAGGCGCTAAGCCGGACCTGGCCTATATCCTGGGGCGAATCAGAGCGATCGTCCATCCGCCGGTGCAGATCACGCCCCTCCCGCCAGGGATCTGTGTCGAAAAAGATGTGAAGGTTCCCCTACGCGACGGCGTGCATCTAGCCGTGAATGTCTACCGCCCTGAAGCTCCGGGGCGCTACCCTGTGGTGATGTGTGCCCATCCGTACGGCAAGGATCGCCTCCCCAGGAAAACGCCATTCGGGTATTCGCCGCCCGCTCCCTACCGCCTCATGCGCCAGCCCGGCCCGGTGCGCTTCTCCGATCAGACGGGGTGGGAGGCGCCCGACCCGGCCCGCTGGGTTCCGCGGGGGTACGTTGTAGTGAACGCCGACCTGCGGGGCTTCTTCCATTCCGAAGGCGCCCCCGGCCATCTGATGTCGGACCAAGAAGCCCAGGATTACTACGACCTGATCGAGTGGGCGGCGATCCAACCCTGGTCCGATGGGAATGTCGGGCTGAACGGCGTGTCGTACCTCGCCATCGCCCAATGGAAGGTGGCGGCCCTCAATCCCCCGCATCTCAAGGCGATCTGCGCCTGGGAGGGGTTGACCGACCTCTACAAGGATCTGATGTACCCCGGCGGAGTGCGGGAAGATGGCTTTACGGCGCTCTGGGCAAGCCAGGTCAAATCCGGGGTCGATCTCCGCGCCGAGCAGCTCAGGCGCCCGACGCGGGACGAGTGGTTCCGCTCGCTGGTTCCGGAGCTGGAAAAGATCACTGTCCCGGCGCTGATCTGCGGCAGTTTTTCCGATCAGAGCCTCCACACCCGGGGCTCGTTCCGGGCCTTCGAGCGCATCAGCTCAGAGCACAAGTGGCTGTACACCCACAGGTCCGGAAAGTGGGCGACCTACTACGGCGAAGAAGCCCTGAGCTGGCAGTTCCGTTTCTTCGACTGCT
Organism: Chloroflexaceae bacterium; assembly: GCA_034429295.1. Taxonomy (GTDB): domain Bacteria; phylum Chloroflexota; class Chloroflexia; order Chloroflexales; family Chloroflexaceae; genus OHK40. The sequence continues at coordinate 1,664 of DAOUGF010000479.1, read as the reverse complement.
TTCTCAAAGGGCGCGACAATGGCATGAAGGAGGTTCCCGCGGTCCGGCTGGCCGTACACGACACCCGTACCGAGTTCATCGTGCGGGCCGAGTCGGCCTGGCCGTTGGAGCGGACGAAATGGACAGCGCTTTACCTGGATGCATCATCGGGCAGGCTCAGGCTCGACGAGCCGGAGACCTCTTCGGTCGCATCCTTCGATGCGCCTAACGGCGAGCTTCAGTTCACCTGGACGGCGCCCCAGGATCTGGAGCTGACCGGCCCGATGAAGCTGGTGATCTATGTCTCGGTCGAGCGTACCGACGACCTCCATCTCTTCGCGGGAGTGCGCAAAATCCGCGGGGGCAAGCACGTGACGTTCGAGGGGTCGTATGGCTTCGCCTACGATCTGGTGACCAAGGGCTGGCTCAAAGCCTCGCTGCGGGAGGTCAACGAGGAGCTCAGCCGCCCCGGACAGCCGGAGCACAACTTTGATCACCCCCGGCCGCTCAAGCCGGGCGAAGTTGTCGAGCTGCAGGTCGCCCTGCTCCCCTCGGCGACCTTCTTCAAGCGGGGCGACATTCTGCGCCTTGATCTGCGCGGGAGCTGGTTCTTCGTCGCCAATCCGCTGGCTGGAGCGGGGCCTAGCGCGTATCAAAAGAGCCCTGCTGGGAGATGTGTGGTTCACACGGGGCCCGATCATCGCTCGTATCTTCTCGTGCCGCAGATTCCTCCAATGCAGGTATGATCCCTGCGCCTCAGTTGCGCGGGACTACAGCTGCCCCAGCAGGACGAGGCGGGCCGGCGATAGAGCAGCGGCGCGCCCTCGAGCTGAGGACACGCCGCGCAACGTTTGGATGCCGTCAGAGAGCTCTCGTCAAGCTACCCCAGCTCACTGAATAGTGAACGTGATTGTGTAGTTCGTGCTGGGGGTGTGGTTGGCCTTGCTCAGCGTCACCAAGTAGTCACCCGTCTGCGGCAACGTTAGCTGCTGGCCGATGCGATAGCCTCCATCCACAGGCATCATCTCGGGAATCCAGCTCGTCCCCGACGGGCTCTCGATGGTCATGGCAAGCGGCACACCGTCGCTCGTCGCGTCCACGGTCATCGTCTGGCCGGCGCGGCCGGCGAGCACGTACTGCTTGACGCCAATGCCGCTCGGCAGCAGGCCGCTCCGCTGCGCGGAGGTTGTGCCGGGGGCGAACTCGATGCGCTCGGGCGGCTCGGCGGGCGCCGGTGTGATGGGCGGCTCGCCGGCCCTGGCCAGCGCCTCGCTGCCCAGGCGCCCCAGCAAGACATCGTAGGGCGGCTGGTTCTCGGGGTGCAGTTCGAAGCGCGCGCGCTCGAACCACTGCGTCTGGTAAGTGCGGCCGTCGTCGGGGCTCACCTCGTCACGCGCAGGCGTGATCGGGAAGCCAAAGATGGCGAGGCCGCCGTGCTGCTCCCAGAACTCGCGGAAGCGACCGCTGATACACTGGCCCGTCTCAGGGAAGCAGCGGCTACCTTGGGCGTAGACGCTCGTATTCGCAAGGCTCGCGGGCAGCAGGGCCAGAAGCGCACAAGCGACGATCATGCTGAGGGAGCGCCTCATCATTCTCCTCCTTTGGTCACTCAGGCCGACCATCGCGCCGTCGGCGGGTCGCTCCGGACCCCTGGCGCGATGTTCGGCACAGGCTTGTGCCCATCT
>DAOUGF010000478.1:0-2566 GCA_034429295.1 Chloroflexaceae bacterium | reverse complement strand
CAGCTCGCCCGCCGTTGAGGTGGGCCAACAGATAGCGACCCATATCCTCAGCGTTGGAAACGAGGTAGCCAGCAGGGAGCAGCCCACGCGGGTAGGGCAAAGTGGTGGCCCGTGCCTGGCCGAACCAGTAGCGATGGCCTTCGGCTAGGCCAGCTCCGTGCGCCTCCAGGGGCGAGGTGAAGGACGAGTTCATCTCCAACGGCGCGAAGATCTGCTGCTGCACATACGCTTGGGTCGGGCAGGTGCTACGGGCTGGTGCCGCAACTGTATGCGGGCTGTGTGCGGCCCGTTGGTGGCATGCACGCCGAGGCAGCAGTATCGTGGAGATACAGCAAGGGCGGCGCTCAGGGAAGGCGCCTGTCCAACACGACATAAGCAAAGGACGAAACCATGCTCGACTCCACCCTTACGGCCCGCGTGCTCCATGCGGGCGAAGGCCCCACCTACCGCGTCGTCGCCGATCTGGTGACCTTCAAGGCCACCGCCGCAACCACCAACGGCGCCTACGGCCTCTTCGAGACGCGCACCCCGCCCGGCCAGGGCGTTCCGCCCCACCGCCAGCGCTACGAGGAGGAGGCCTTCTGGGTGCTGGAGGGCCGCTACCACTTTCTGGTTGACGGCCAGCAGGTTGAGCTCGGCCCGGGCGGCTATGTCTTCGTGCCGCGCGGGACCGTGCACGCCTACACCAACAGCGGCGACAGCGCCGGCCGGATGCTCATCCTGGTCAGCCCAGGCGGCATCCACGAGCGCTTCTTCGCCGAGGTGGGCGAGCCGATGGGCGATCCGGCCGTGCCGGCATCTCCGCCCGACCTCCCCCGGCTTATCGCCGTGGCCACGAAGTACGGCATCGAGATCCTGCCGCCGGGCGAGTAGTCGCGGCTCGGATCAGGGCGCGCCTTAGCAGCCCGAACCCTGTAGGTTGCTGCTGGTTTGGCATCGATCATCACGACGGTGAGCGGGGCTTGACAGCTGCGCTCGCGCGGCGCATCATACTCGCGCCCCCGTGGAGACGAACCGGCAGCTTGCCATTGTGAAGAGGGTAGCTGATGCGCCTGAATGATGACCTCGTGGTCCTGCCGTTGTCGGTGGCGCGGAACGGTCAGTCGATCGTCTTCAACCTCAGCCTGATCACCGACGCTGCCCACGGCCCAACCCTCGTCGATACCGGAGTTCCCGGTCAGGCGTCGGCGATCGCGGCTATGCTGTCCGAGCTGGGTATGGAGCTGCGCGACCTGCGCCGGATCATCCTCACGCACCAGGATCACGACCACATTGGCTCGCTGGCCGAGTTGGCTCAGCTGAGCGGGGCTGAGATCCTCGCTGGGGCGGACGAGGCGGACGCGATTGACGGCACGGTGCTGCCGCGCTTCGCCCTGCCCGAGACGCTGGCGCAGCGACCTGAACTGCGCGAGGTCGCCGCCCAGTACCGGCCGACTCCGGTCGATATGCGTCTGGCAGACGGGCAGCTTCTTGACTTGGCCGGCGGCGTGCGGGTGATCTTCACCCCAGGCCACACGCCGGGGCACATCTCACTCTTCCTGGAGCGCTCGCGCACCCTGATCTCCGGCGACGCCCTGCGCGCCGACGATGGCCGGCTCCTGGGGCCGAACCCGGCCTTCACGCCCGATCCCGTCCGGGCGGCCGCGTCGGTGCAGGCTCTGGTCGCCCTCGACGTCGCGGCGATCGTCTGTTACCACGGCGGGCTCGTGCGCGAGGACGCCAACGGGCAGTTGCGGCGGGTTGCTCAGGAGCTCGCTGGGGCGTAGCGCTCCTCAATAGCCTCCCTGCTTGCTCGAACTGGCGCCGTGTTCAGCCGCGTAAGAACGGCCTGGGCGGCGGTGCGCTCAGCGCTGTCAACGGGGATCTCCAGGCCGAAGCGCTGCGGGTCGTTGATATTCCAGCCGGCAGCGAGAAGGGCGGGGGCTCATCGCCCCCGCCCTTAACATGTAACACGATCGTCATTTCCGATCTACTTTCGTAAATGCCTTCCGCTCATCTGACTATGCTATGCTCGAGTGTGATACCTGCGGCACCGTCGCAACGAAAGGAGGACCTTATGCGCTCAACATCACCGGTACTCCTTGCTCTGCTGCTGCTCACACTCACCGCTTTCGCCGCGCCACTGCAGGCCCAAGCGGATCAGCGCTGCTTCCCCGAGACGGGGCAGTGCATCGCCGGCCCGATCCGGGCCTATTGGGAGCGCAACGGCGGCCTCGCCGTCTTCGGCTTCCCCATCACGGCACAGACTGAGGAACTGGTCGAGGGCCAGCCGCTCCAAGCGCAGTGGTTCGAGCGCGACCGCCTGGAGATCCAGGCCGACGGCACAGTGACCGCCGGCCGCCTCGGCGTCGAGCGGCTGGAGCAGCTCGGCACGCCATGGAGCGTCGGGCAGGGTGCAGAGGCTGGACCTGGCTGCACGGCCTTCCCTGAGACCGGCTACCAGATGTGTGGGGCGTTTGCGGCTTACTGGCGCGCCAACGGCGGCCTCGAAAGGTTCGGCTACCCGGTGACTGGCGAGTTCACTACGGAGCTGGAAGGGCGGCCCTACACGGTCCAGTACTTCGAG
>DAOUGF010000477.1:0-6415 GCA_034429295.1 Chloroflexaceae bacterium | reverse complement strand
TCAAGCGGGGTGCGGGGCGCCTTGACGCAGTGGCGCGAAGCGCTTGCGCCCGCGAGCAGCAGTGTCTCAAGAGGCGGCGAGGGCTTGGGCCAGATCGGCGATCAGGTCTTCGGGGTGCTCGACGCCGATCGAGAGGCGGATCATAGCCGGCGTGATCCCCAGCTCCATCCGCTCCTCCGGGTCCACGTCCGAGTGGGTCATGGTTGCCGGGTGCTCGGCGAGCGACTCAGTGCCGCCGAGGCTTACCGCCAGGCGGATGAGCTTCAGGGCATTGAGCAGCCGGAACGCCTCTCGCTCGCCGCCCACCACCTCGAATGAGATCATGCCGCCCGGGGCGCTGCATTGGCGGCGATACACCTCATACTGCGGGTCGCCCTCCGTCAGGTTGCCCAGGTAGTAGACTCGCTCCACCTTGGGGTGATCGTTCAGGAACTCGGCCACGTGGCGGGCGCTCTTCATCTGGGCGGTCATGCGCAGCTTGAGCGTCTCCAGGCTACGCATCAGGAGCCAGCCGGTGTGAGGGCCGGCCATGGTGCCGAAGATCGTCCGCAGCACCCGTACCTGGTCGAGTAGCTCGCGCGAGCCCAGACAGACCCCGGCGATCACGTCGCTGTGGCCGCCGATATACTTGGTGGCCGAGTAGAGCACCAGGTCGGCGCCGTGGCGTAGCGGCTGCTGCCAGAGCGGGCCGAGGAAGGTGTTGTCCACAGCGACCAGGGCGCGCCGCTCGCCGCTCAGTCGTCTGGCAAGGGCGGCGTAGGCCGCTATATCCACCAGGGCGTTCGTGGGGTTGGCCGGCGTCTCGATCAGGATCAACGCCAGACGATCGGCCAGGCCGCGCCGGCGCAACTCGGCCTCGACCTGCTCGGCGGCGGTGCTAGCGCGGAAGCCCATGACCCTGATGCCAAACTGGGGCAGCACATGTTTGAGCAAGTAGTCGGTGCCGCCGTAGAGCGGCTCGCTGTGGAGGATCACGTCGCCCGGCCGCGCGAAGGTCAACAGCGTCGTGCTGATGGCGGCCATGCCGCTCGCGAAGACCGCCGCGGACTCCGCCTCGTCCCAGAGGGTCAGGCGGTCTTCGAGAACCTCGAGGTCGGGGTTGTTCAGGCGGCTGTAGATCAGCCCCATCTCTTCGCCGGGACCGCGCCGGCGCAGCCCGTAGGCCAGCTCGAAGAACGATTTGCCATCCTCGGCGCTCTTGAAGACGAAGGTCGAGGTCTGGAAGATCGGGCATTTGATCGCGCCCTCGGAGAGCGCCGGGTTGTAGCCGTAGCTCATCATCAGGCTCTCGGGGCGGAGCGGGCGTCCCTCCAGATATCCCTCTGGTTTGCGCTCGGCCATGATCGCCTCCTTGCAACTTGGCGGGGCCTCGTTGCCCCGCGAGCTTCGCCTCCTTGCGATGCTGCGGCGAGCATTGCCGCATAGCTGAGTGTAGACGCTGGCGAGCGATGCGCCTGTGGAGATCCGCCAACCTGCCAGAGGCGCTCCGCAACCTATCTCCCGCGAGGGTGACAAGTTCATCCGCCGCATCTTACGCCACGCCGCCGCCCGTCGCGCCCCGGCGGTGGGCGCGTTGCAGTTCTCCGCCGGAGCGGCTACACTTGCGGCGTGTTGCGCCCCGTCGCGCCACGCCCGCCGGCGGGGCCGGCGTAGCAATGACGCTCGAAGGAGTTTGGTTGCGATGAACGATGCTACCGTCAGAGCTTGGGCCGAGCGGGTCGCCATCCCCACCTATGGCATCGGCGCGCCCGATAAGAACCCGATGTTTCTGGAGAAGCGCGTCTATCAGGGTAGCAGCGGCGCCGTCTACCCCCACCCCGTGATCGACCGCGTCTTCGATGAGCGGGCCGACAAGGAGTATACCGCGGTCTTCCTCGAGAATCGCTTCCTGAAGATCATGCTGCTGCCCGAGCTCGGCGGCCGGGTGCAGATGGCCCTCGATAAGACCAACGGCTATCACTTCGTCTACTACAACCGCGTGATCAAGCCGGCCCTGGTGGGCCTCACCGGCCCCTGGATCTCCGGCGGCATCGAGTTTAACTGGCCCCAGCACCACCGCCCAAACACCTTCGGCCCGGTGGACTGGCGCATCGAGCACCATCCCGACGGCAGCGCCACGGTCTGGTGCGCCGAGAACGAGCGCATGTTCCGCACCAGGGGCGTCCATGGCTTCCGCCTCTACCCCGAGCGGGCCTACCTGGAGATCGATGTGCGGCTCTTCAACCGCACCGATCTGCCCCAGACCTTCCTCTGGTGGGCCAACCCGGCGGTCCACGTCAACGACGACTACCAGTCGGTCTTCCCGCCCGACGTCCACGCCGTGATGGACCACGGCAAGCGGGATGTGAGCAGCTTCCCGATCGCCACCGGCACCTACTACAAGGTGGACTACAGCCCCGGCACCGATATCTCGCGCTACAAGAACATCCCCGTGCCCACCTCGTATATGGCCTACCACTCCGACTTCGACTTCCTCGGCTGCTACGACCACGGCAAGCAGGCCGGGATGCTCCATGTGGCCAACCATCACTTGGTGCCGGGCAAGAAGCAGTGGACTTGGGGCACCAGCGATTTCGGCCAGGCCTGGGATCGCCAGCTGACCGACGAGGATGGTCCCTACATCGAGCTGATGTGCGGCGCATTCACCGATAACCAGCCCGACTTCAGCTGGCTGATGCCGGGCGAGGAGAAGCGCTTCACGCAGGTCTTCATGCCCTACAAGCGCATCGGCCCACCCTCGAACGCCTCGAAGGAGGCGGCGATCAGCCTGGTGATCGAGGGCGATACGGCCCGCATCGGCGTCTATGTGACCCGCCCGCGCACGGTGCGCGTGACGCTGCGGCGCGGCGAGGAGCTGCTGTACGAGCGCAGCGCGGAACTGAGCCCGGAGGATGCCCTGCTCGATAGCGCGGCGCTGCCTGCGGGCGTCCGCCCCCAGGAGTTGACCCTGGCGGTGAGCGACGGCGCCGAGGAGCTGGTGGCCTTCACGCCGTTGCCGGAGGAGCGGCCGGCCATCCCTGCACCGGCTGAACCCGCCCGCCCGCCGACGGAGATTCTGTCGAATGAGGAGCTGTTCCTTAACGGGCTGCACCTGGAGCAGTATCGCCACGCCACCTACCGCCCCGAGCCCTACTACGAGGAGGCGCTGCGGCGCGACCCCGGCGACAGCCGCTGCAACAACGCCATGGGGCTGCTGCTCTATCGCCGCGGTAAGTTCGCCGAGGCTGTGCCCTTTTTCCGTGCCGCGATCGCCCGCCTGACGCACCGCAATCCCAACCCCTACGACGGCGAGCCGTACTACAATCTCGGCCTCGCGCTGATGATGCTGGACCGCGATCGCGAGGCGACCGACGCGCTCTACAAGGCCAGCTGGAACGCCGCCTGGCAGGACGCGGCGTTCTTCGCCCTGGCCCGCCTGGCGAGCCGGGGCGGCCGCTCTGCTGAGGCTCTGGAGTTGGCCGAGCGCGCTCTGCTGCGCAACTATAGCCACCACCGCGCCCGCCACCTGCGGATCGCCCTGCTGCGCCGGGCCGGTCGCCGGGAGGAGGCGCTGCGCGAGGCCGACGTGGCTCTCGCCCTCGACCCGCTCGAGCCCGGCGCGCTCTGGGAGTTGAAGCTGCTCTCGGGCGACGGGCGCTTTGAGGAGTACGCCCGCGGCGATGGCAATACCTACGCCGAGTTGGGGCTGGACTACGCCCACGCCGGCCTCTACGATGAGGCTGTCGAGCTCTTCCGCGCCGCGCCGGCCCCCGACCCGATGCTGCGCTATTTCGCCGGCTGGAGCCTGCTGCGGGCCGGCGACGAGGCCGGTGCGCTAGCGGAGTTCCGCGCTGCCGCCGCGCTGCCGCCCGACTACTGCTTCCCGAACAAGTTGGAGACCGTGCCGGCGCTGGAGGCCGCGCTGCGCCTGCGACCGGACGACCCGCGGGCGCCCTACTATCTTGGCCTGTTCTGGTACGCCCACCGGCGCCACGAGGAGGCGATCGCCTGCTGGGAGCGGGCCCGCGCCGCCGACGAGAGCTTCCCGACCGTCCACCGCAACCTCGCCCTGGCCTACTACAACCAGCGCGGCGACGCCGAGCGAGCCCTGGCGAGCCTGGAGCGGGCCTTCGCTCTCAACCCCGCCGACGCGCGGGTGCTCTTCGAGCTGGATCAGCTCTATAAGAAGCTCAACCGCGCCCCGGCCGAGCGCCTGGCGTTTCTGGAGCAGCATGCCGAGCTGGTCGCCCAACGCGACGACCTATCGATCGAGCGGATCACGCTGCTCAACCTGCTGGGCCGGCCTGAGGAGGCCTTCGAGCTGCTGATGGCCCGCACCTTCCATCCGTGGGAGGGCGGCGAGGGCAAGGTAACCGGCCAGTATGTCGCGAGCCTGGTGGAGATGGCGCGGCGGAGCATCGAGGAGGGCAACTGGGCGCGGGCGATCGAGCTGCTGGAGCAGGCGCAGGTCTACCCGCACAACCTGGGCGAGGGCAAGCTCTACGGCGCTCAGGAGAACCAGATCTTCTATGAGCTGGGCCGCGCCTACGCGGGGCTGGGGGAGGATGCGCGGGCCAAGAAGGCGTTCGAGCGGGCGGCGATAGGCCTGAGCGAGCCGACCTCGGCGCTCTATTACAACGACCAGCCCCCGGACACGATCTTCTATCAGGGGCTGGCACGCCGGGCGTTGGGGCGCGAGCCGGAGGCCCGCGAGATCTTCGAGCGGCTGATCGCCTACGGCGAGTCCCACTTGAATGATGCCGTGACGATGGACTACTTCGCCGTCTCCCTGCCCGACTTTCTGGTCTTTGATGAGGACCTGGAGCGGCGCAACCGCATCCACTGCCACTACATGATCGCCCTCGGCGCAAGCGGGCTCGGCGAAAGCGAGCGGGCCGCAGCCCACTACGCCGCCGTGCTCGAGCTGGACGCCAGCCATCTGGGGGCGACGCTGCACCGCAGGATGAGCGCTGAGGCAGGTTGACGTCGGCGCATCCAAGCCACCGCAAGAGCCTTCCTTTCCTCCGCAGGCCCCTGGGCTCCGGCTCAGGGGCCTCCTCTTGCCCGGCAGGTATAGGACTTGCTCCATACCTTGCTGGCGCACCGCGGGCACGAGGAGCGCGCGAATGAGCAGGAAAAGAGGCAGGTATGACGGGCGAGACCAGCAGATCGATACCAGCTGAGGGGTGGCGGGCCTTCTTTGAGGAGCTCAACCGCCTCTATCGCGGCCAGCGGGCCGTGGTTGAGGCCCAAGCCGCCGGCAGGGAGTGGCGGACTGTGGCCGGCGATGAGCCGTTCAACGGTATCGCCATCAGCGACGAGGAGGCGGGCGCAGCCATTATCGAGCTTGGCGGCCTCAGCTATAGCGCCGGCGTGCCGCAGCAGGTGCGCGTCGAGCGGGCCGTCGGCGGCCAGGGCCAGACGATCACCGTTGTGCAGGCCGACGGGAGCGTGACAGCCCTGCACTTGGCCGGCGGCCCCTTACGGAGCGATCCTGTGGGCGCTGCCGGCAGCGACCTGACCGCTGTTGGCGGCAGCGCGGGCGCGGCCGGAGGCTCAGTGGCTGAGGGAGCGAGGCCGAGCGGCGGGCGCGACACCCGCGACAGCAGCGGCGGCCAGATCAGCTTCGGCAGCAGCGACGATATGGGTGGCGTGGCCGCGATCCCCAGCGGTAGCCTCGGCGATCGGGACCTGAGCGGCCGGCGGCGCTACGATATCTCTGCGGATGTCTACGACGGGCCGGCGCTCGACCCGACGACCGATGCGGAGACTCACGCTGGCTCGGGCAGCGAGACAGCCGCCTCTGGTGCTGCGCCGATCAGCACGGTTCAGGGCGGCGCTGCTGTGGGGCAGCACCATCTTCACCCGGACGTGATCGACGGCGGGAGCGGCCAGGGCGTGCTGGATAGCGGGGTTGACCCGATCGCCGGCGGCCCGCTGCGCCCAGGCACCGACGATAATGACGATATGGTCGAGGGCGAGGTCGGCGCCCAAGCCGAGGGCGACCTCGAAGAGCGCATCCGCAGGGACGCGGAGCGGCAGGAGCGGGCGAAAAAAACGCGCCCCGATTCTTCGGGGCGCTGATCGCCGGCCGGGCGCCGCGAGGCCTGCGATAGGGAGCGGAGGCCTCGCGCTGGCTCACAGGCCAGCTGCTGCGAGCCGGCGGCTACCCTACGCGGCGCGACGGTAGCGGCCCTGGCCGCGGCGGCCCTTCCTGCCCTTGCCGTTCCGGCGCTCCGGCTGCGGCGTATCGTTGCGCCACCAGAACGAGTGGCCAAGCTCGTCCCAGGGCTGCATCCCTGCCTCGCGGCGGCCCGCCGGCTGCGCTGGCTGTGCCGGGCGTACCGCCTCGCGTCGCACCCGGCCGGCGGCATCGCGGGTTCGCCGTTCGCTGGCCGGCTCCTCGCCGCGCAGCAGGGCATCCACGGCGGCGGCC
>DAOUGF010000476.1:0-5688 GCA_034429295.1 Chloroflexaceae bacterium | reverse complement strand
CCTCCAGCAACTCGGCCGCACCGCCCCGCACCAACAGCGGAGCGGGTTGGGCGGCGTTCACCAGCGTGCAGGTGCCGGCCGTGCGGTCCAGGCGGGCGAAGGTGCTCGCTACAAAGCTGCCCCGCGGCATGTCGCCCACGAGCACCCTGTTCGCTTGCTGCAGCGTCGCCACGGGGCCGCCATCTCCGCCGCTCGCCGCGGCGTAGAGCGTCGTGCGGGCCATTGTCATCAGCAGGGCAGCGGGCAGGCTTTTGCCCGACACATCGCCGATAAACAGGTCCACCGCGTCGGGCCCGGCCTCCCCCTGGTTGCGCCGCGCCGGCGTGACGAAGGAGTAGAAGTCGCCCGTGGTCTCGCGGGCCGGCCGGTAGAAGGTGGCGATGTCGAGGCCGGAAAGAGTGGGCGCCCGCTCGGGGAAGAGGTGGCGCTGGATCTGCCTGGCCGTCTGCAGCTCCTGCTCCACCCGGCGCACCGACTCCTCGTAGAGCCGCGCGTGGGCCAGGGTGATCGCCACCTGGCCGCCGAGAGCCATCAGCAGAGCGGCCTGCTCCTCGCCGTAGACGCCGGGACTCCTGTGGTAGACCGAGAGCGTGCCGATCGGCTCGTCGTGGACGAGCAGGGGCACACCGAGCCAGGACCCTTGCGTCGGGTCGGGGCCGAAGCTCTCCTGCCAACTCTGGCTGGCCGCGGTGTCGGCAACGATCCGCGGCTGGCGCTCCCGCATCACCTCGCTCAGGATGCCGCGAGCCAGGCCGGCGCTGCGCGGCAGATTCCGGGCGCCCTGGCCGGAGACAGCCACCGTCTCCAGTTTATCGCCCGTCGGGCTGATCAGGCGGATCGTGGCCGCGTCAAACTCCACCAGGCGGCCCACCTGCTCCAGCAGCGTCTGCAGCACCGCCCGCTCCTCGAGCGTGCCGGCGCTGAGCCGCGCCACCTCCAGCACCGTCTGGAGCTGGGCTGTGCGCTCGGCCACCCGCTCCTCCAGCGCTTCGTTCCAGGCCTGCTGCTCCGCCTGAGCGAGCCGCAGGCGCTCGATCATCTGGTTGAAACTGGCTGTGAGGGCAGCAAGCTCGCCGCTGGGGGCGTGGCCCGGCACGTCGATGGTAGGCACCGCCTGGAGATCGCCGCTGGCCGCAATCTGCGCGGCCGTCTGGCTGAGCTGATTCACGGGCGCCAGCGCCCGGCCGATCAGCGTGGAGAGCAGCAGCCCGAGGCTCAGCGCGCTCAACAGCGTGGCGAGCGATGCCGCCAGCCCGATCCTGCCGACCGGCCCGAGGGCCGCGTCCCGCTCCTGCTCGACGATCACGCCCCAGCCGAGGGGCGGGCCAACCGGGGCGTAGGCCGCCAGATAGGTCGCGCCGCCGCGCCTGTAGCTCGTGGTTCCCTCTAACCCGCGGAAGACACCGGCCAGGGCCTCCTGATCGATCTGAGCTCCCACCTGGCGCCGGTCCGGGTGGGCGACGATCACGCCCCTGTTGTCGACGATCGTCACGGCCCCGTCTTCAATCCGAAAGCCGTCCACCTTCGTCCAGAACGAGCGCAGGTCGATCTGCGCCTGAATCGCGCCTGCGGCCTCACACGGCGCTGCGCCTTCGCAGCGCAGCAGGGGCAGGGTGGTGGTGATATAGGGCGTGCCGGCGAGGGGCCGGAACGCCACTGGCGAGACGACGATCGTGCGGCTGGCGAGGGCGTGGGCCACGGCGGCGTCGGCGGGCGCGGCGGCGTACTGCGCGCCTCTGGCGAGCACCTCGCTCAACGGGCCCGCGGCGCTGAGCTGCACGCGCCCAGAGCCGTCGTAGAGCCGCAGGTCGTTGAAGATGTAGGGGAACTGCGCCCGCAGGCGAACCAGGGCCGCGCTCTGCTCGTCGGGCGCCGTGCTGTTGAGCAGCCGATCGCTCTGCAGTCGCAGCGTATCGAGCTGGGCCTGGAAGAAGGTTGCGATCTCGCCGCTTACCTGCACCGCGAGCTGGCGATTGCGGGCCTCCACCTGATCAACCACGGCCCGCTGGCCGATGCGGAAGGCGACAAAGCCGAGGGCGCCGAGAAAGAGCAGCGTGGCGGTGATCACCGGCAGCGCGATGCGCCTGGTGAGCCGGGCTCGACGCCAGGCCTGGAACGCGGCGAGCGGGCCGCTCACGGGGCTGCCTCCGTGATGGTGATGTGGCCGGCCATCAACTCGTCACGGATCATGCCGAGCCGCGCGCGCGTCGCCAGCGGCACCAACTCGTAGCGCCGCCCATCGCCAAGATCGCCGTCCAGCGGCGCCAGGCCCACCCCGCCGGAGAAGAGGTCGAGCTCGCGCACGCCGGGCTGCAGCGTGCCGGCTGCTAACTCCTGGATGAGCATGAAGACGGCGGCATCCATGTTCTTCGTGCGGCTGGTGGCCACCGCCTCAGGGGCGATCCAGCGTTGATCGGTGCCAGTAGTGATCACCAGACGCCCGGCCGCCTGGGCCGCCTCGATCGCGCCCAGGGCGCTGCGCCCCGCCGGCGTGTAGACCACCTCGGCGCCTTGCTCGAACAGCGCCGCCGCCAGCTCGCGGCCCTTCGCCGGCATGGCGAAGCCGCTGAAGTCGTTCTCGCCACTGATGTACTCAACGAGGATGCGCGCCTGAGGGTTGACATAGCGCACGCCTTGGGTCCAGCCGTGCTCGATGCGCTGGATCACCGGCACGTCGGCGCCACCGAGGAAGCCCACCGTGCCGGAGGGGCTCAGGAGGGCGGTGAGCACCCCGGCGAGGAAATCGCCCTCCAGCTCGCGGAAGACGATCGAGGTCACGTTCGGCGCCTCCACCGCGGCATCCACGATCACGAAGCGCTGGTCGGGATACTCGGCGGCCACCGTCTCAAGGGCCGCCATGTTGTCGCCGCCGATCGCGATCACCAGGGCAGGCCGCTCCTGGGCGAGCTCCCGCAACGTCTCGGCCTGGTGCTCGGCGCCGCGGAATGGCGCCACGCGAATGCGGGCGCCCAACTCTCGCTGGGCCCGCTGCATACCAGCGTAGGCGCTATCGTTGAAGGCCCGATCGCCAAGGTCGCCCACAGCCAGCGCCAAGGCCACCGTCACTACAGGGCTTGGCGCGGCCGGGGTCGGCTGCCCCAGCACCACGCCGATCGCCACCACCATGGCGAGGCCAAGCAGCGTGATAAGGACGGCGATCCAGCGCTGCCCGCCGGCGGCAGGTGTGAGTGGCTGCGACATACGGGGTACCGGGGACTGAGATGAGGCCGCGCAGCAATCTTACCACAGCGCAGTCCGTCATCTGTAGTTGTACTGCTTTAAGGTTAGCCCGGGGCCGGCCTTCCACCTCCACCCCCCAAGCTCAGAGCTTGGGGGGTGGCCCAGCGGCGCTGATGCGTCAATCTCTCGAACCCGCACACGTAGTCTGTGCCACAGTACGGGCTACGGACTACGGTATACGGCGTACCGCTACCGCATCTCCACGCCGAGCAGCCCTAGCAGCACCTTGTACGGATCGGGGTTCTCAGGGTGCCACTCGAAGCGGGCCCGCTCGAACCACTGCACCGTGTACGGGCGCCCTTGCACCTCCTCCGTCTGCGGCTCGCTCAGCGGCAGGCCAAAGAGCGCAGTGCTCTCGGCGAGGCTGTAGCCGGGGCGGCCGTCGAACTCCAAGCCGCGGGCGCGGAAGTAGCTCAGGAAGGGCTCACAGAGGCTGTGGCCGGTCTCGGCGAAGTAGAGGCAGCCCGCGGGGGCGCCTGCCACCTTGCCGAACCGCTGCCAATCGCGGCCCTGGCGCCGCAGCACCTCGTCGCCGAGCCGGCCGAGTAGCACATCGTAGGGGCGGGCGTTCTCAGGGTGCAACTCCAGGCGGTTGCGCTCGAACTCCTGGGCCTGGTAGGGCCGCCCCTCGATCGTCACCGTCTGCTGCGGGCCGATCGGGTAGCCGAACACCGGCAGGCCGCCGTTCTCGCGCCAGTAGCTGAGCAGGCGCCCGCACACTTGATACCCCGTCTCGGGGAACTGCTGGCACTCGCCACCTGTGGCGGGGGGCGTGGTCTGGCCTACTTGGGCGCGGAAGGCGTCGCTGAGCTCCTTCGTGAGGCGCAGGTAAAGGTCGCCGTAGCGCTCGCTCGGCTCGATGTGGCTGCCCTCGAAGAACTCGTTGAAGCTGGTAAGCACCACGGCTTGGGCGTTGTTCTCGATCGCCGTCTGCCAGGTGCCGCGGTAGTACTTGCCATCCTCGCGGTCGCGGGCGTGGCCGCCGCGGTAGCGCAGGTCGTCGTAGCCGGGCATCACCGTCGCCACGAAGGGCCGGTTCTGGCCGGTGCGAGTGTTGTACTCAGCGAGGCGGCGGCCGTAGGAGCGCATCGCCACACCGGGGGCCGACTCCCAGGTGATATCGAAGTAATAGAGGGCGTCGTAGACGTCGAGGAAGCTGAAGTTATCGGTGCCGCCGAACCAGTACTGCTCGCGGGCAGGATCGGCCCGCTCCCGCAGCTGCTGCCAGGTGGCGACCCCGCCGAGCGACGGCGGGTTGAACCAGAAGACCACCGGCTTGCCCTGGAAGCGCAGGTAATTCGGCTGGCCGAAGAAGTCCCGCTCCATCACATCGAGCGCCCGCGCCAGGCCATTCACGCTCCGCAGCGAACTCCAGGCCGACTGGTCGGGCATGAGGGCCACCTGCAGATCGCGGCCGTCCTCGCGTGCCAGCTCGATCAGGCGGCGGCAGCGGGCGTTGATGCGGTCCTCGTCGGGGCCGAACCAGGTGCAGATCAGCGCATCGATCCCGGCGTCGTCGGCCTGCCGGATGTGCCGCCGGATCGCGGCATCGTCGCCGCCGGAGTAGCGGGGCGTCGGCAGGTCGGGCATGCGCTCGTAGGACCAGTCGGAGAGCTCCCACCAGGGATAGTAGAACGCCATGATCGGCCGGTCAGAGACGGCGCGGGCGGGCGCGGGGACAGCGACGAGGGCGACGAGGGCCACCAGGGCGAGGAGGGGCGTAAGCCAGCGGATGGGGCGGGGTGCGATCACGGGTGCTCCTTCTTGCTGAGGGGCATCGCGGCCATACTTCGTCGCGGCCATTCTACCGTAGGGCCGCAACGGGGGCAATGGTGTCGCCCTCGCTGGCTAGCTCGGGGCGTTGCCCCGAACCAGTGCTACCTACGCGGTGTGCGGAGGAGCGAGCGGGCTCCACCCCCTGCACCTCCGCCGGCGTGGGGCTCGCCTGCGCGGCGGATGGCTTCACCTGCGCGGTGGGCGGCACCTGCACGGTGCGTGCCTCTGCAGGTGGGCTCTGCCCCCTGCACCCCCGCCGGAGGGGCCGCTGCCCCCTCCGGACCACCCCCAAGCAGGAAGGCCGTACCGTGCTTCCACCTGGCGGCGTACCCGACTCATTGTCGGGCTGAGCCATCCGCCTCGGTCGGTGGCGAATCTACGGTCGGGGTGGTGTGCGAGCATCGGTTGTGCCACCCGCTTCCTCACCTTGGGTTCAGGAAAGCGTGGCATCGGCACGCCGGAACGGAGAGGGCGTAACCAGCGGGCGAGGGCCACCGCGCTTGGCCAAGGCTCAAGCCCGTCGATAAGACGAGGTAGCAGATCAGCGGCGGCACAGCACTGGCCTCCGGCTTGGGGTCCAGGGGCGAGGCCCCTGGCGCGGGGGGTGTCGGGGTGGCGAATGCCGAAGGCATCCTCGAAGAGTGCGTCCGCCCCCTGACAAATCAAGCGGGG
>DAOUGF010000475.1:0-8854 GCA_034429295.1 Chloroflexaceae bacterium | reverse complement strand
CCGCCGAGGCTGCCATCGGCGATGCCGCGGACGATGCCCGCGCCCGCGACCTCATCGGCCATATTGCCGCCATCAGGGCCACGCTGGCGGTCGTACAGCACCGGGCCGAGGAGATCATCGCCCAATCGCGCCGCGCCCTGGCGCACCTGCGCCCCGATAATCTCCCCGTGCGCACCGCCACGACATGGGCGATGGGATACGCCCACCAGCTGCTTGGCGAGCGGGCCGCGGCCAGGGCAGCCTACAGCGAGGCGATCGCGATCAGCCAGGCGATCGGGCACTCCATCATCACCCTGATGGCGACGATGGGCCAGGGCCTCCTCGAGGAAGCAGAGAATCAGCTCGACCTGGCGGCGGAAACTTTCAGGCGCGCCGTGGAGTTGGCGGGCGACCCGCCGCAGCCGGCGGTGTGCGAAGCGCAGCTAGGCCTGGCCCGCATCTGCTACGAGTGGAATGACCTGGAGGCGGCCCAGCGTCATGGGCACCAGGGCCTCCAGCTGGCGCGGCAGGTGGAGACCACCGACCGTGTTGCGGCCTGCGAGCTGTTTCTCGCCCGCCTGCGGCTGGCCTTGGGAGATGTTGCGGGCGCGGCGACGCTCGTCGCCCGGGCCGACCGGGCGGTGCGCCGGCACGGTTTCAGCGCGCTACTGCCGGAGGCCGTCGCCGCGCAGGTGCGCCTCCTGCTGCGCCAGGGCGAGCTCGCGGCTGCCGAGCGGCTGGCCCGCGCCCACAAGCTCCCCCGCTGCCTGGCCAGGGTCCATCTGGCGCAGGGCGATCCGGCCGCGGCCCTGGCGGCCCTCGAGCCGGCATGGGCGTTAGCTGAGACGCAGGGCTGGCCCGACGAGCAGCTCAGGGTGCTAGTGCTGCAGGCCCTTGCGTTCCAAGCCCAAGGCGAGCGGGGCCGGGCCATACAGCTGATCGGTGAGGCGCTGGCGCTGGCGGAGCCCGGCGGCTTCGTGAGGCTCTTTCTCGACGAGGGCGCGCCGATGGCGGAGCTCCTGGCGCAGCTGCAGGCCGCGGGAGGCGGGTCGGCCGCCTATCTTCAGCGGCTGCTCGTCGCTTTTCGGGCGCCTGCAGCCGGCTCCCTCGCCGTCCAGCCTCTGGTCGAGCGGCTGAGCCGGCGTGAGCTACTGGTGCTCCAGCTCATCGCCCAGGGCCTCTCGAACCAGCAGATCAGCGAGCGGCTCGTCCTTGCCCTGAGCACCGTGAAGGGGCACACGCGCAACATCTTCGGTAAGTTGCAGGTCGAGCGGCGCACCGAGGCTGTCGCGCGGGCCCGCGAGCTCGGCCTGCTCTGAATGGGCCTGTAAGGGCGGCCCATCGTGGCCGCCCTTTCTCACGGTATGGACCAGTAAGGGCTGCCCGTCGTGGCCGCCCCTCTCGGATGCGCCAACTGCTCCCATACCTCGAAACAATACTTTAGTGTCTGCCGGCCGCGCCCGCCGGCGGCTATGCTGTCCATACAGCAGGCACATGGGCCGATAGCTGAGCGCGACAGGTGCCGGGCTATGGCGCAGACATCCGATCCGCAGGCTGGCCCGGGCCGCGCGGCGATCTATGAGATCAGGATCAAGGGGCATCTGGGCCAGGAGTGGGCGGACTGGTTCGAGGGGCTGACGATCACCCTGGAGGACGGCGGCGACACGCTGCTGACCGGCCCGGTGGCGGATCAGGCCGCTCTGTTCGGGCTGCTCAAGAAGGTGCGCAACCTGGGCATGGTCCTGCTCTCGGTCAACCGTGTCGGGTGAGAGGAAGAACGTGCCCAGGGAAGCGCCATCACGCTGGCCTGAGGGCGCCTCGGAGCAAACAGGAGCGGGGTATGCGGGCGATGGTATGTGAGCAGTATGGGCCGCCCGAGGTTTTTCGGCTGAGCGAGGTCGAGCAGCCGGTACCGGCGGAGAACGAGGTGCTGATCCGGATCCGTGCGGCGACGGCGGGGCCGGCCGACTGCGCCTTCCGCAAGGGCGACCCGTTTCTCATCAAGCTGATGTTTGGCCTGCGGAAGCCAAAGTTCCCGATCATGGGCGCCCAGTTTGCGGGGGAGGTGCAGGCCGTCGGCAGCGCCGTGAGCTCATTCAAGCCTGGCGACCGGGTGCTGGGCCTGAGCCCCAACGGCTTCGGCGCCTACGCCGAGTACGTGCGCATGCCCGCGGACGGCCTGCTCGTCGCCATACCCGCCACCATGAGCTACGAGGAGGCTGCGGCTATCAGCGACGGCGCGACGACGGCGTTGACCTTCCTGCGCGATGTGGCCAAGCTGCAGCCCGGGCAGCGCGTCCTCATCAATGGCGCCTCAGGGGCCGTCGGCGCATACGCTGTGCAGCTCGCCAGGCAGTTTGGGGCCGAGGTCACGGGGGTGTGCAGCACACGGAACCTGGAGTTGGTGCGCTCGCTCGGCGCCCACGCCGTGATCGATTACACCGCCGAGGATTTCACCCGCGCCGGCCACACCTACGACGTGATCTTCGACGCGGTTGGCAAGAGCTCGTACGCTCGCTGCAAGGGTGTGCTCGCGCCGCGGGGCCTCTATCTCACCACAGTGCCTTCGTGGGCGATCGTACGCGACCTGCTCCTGACCTCGCTGCCCGGCGGCAAGAAGGCGAAGTTCGCCACGGCTGGCCTGATGCAAACCAGGGCGAACCTGCTCTTCCTGATGGAGCTGGCTGAGGCGGGCAAGCTGCGGGCTGTGATCGACCGGTGCTACCCGCTGGAACAGCTGGCCGAAGCGCACAGGTATGTCGAGACGGGCCGCAAGCGGGGGAACGTCGTTATCAACGTGTGACGGAGCCGGTGGCCGCGCAGGTTGAGCTCAGATCGCCTTATTGCGATCTGAGCTCACGCGGCCAGATCGGCTCACACCTCCCGCACCATCGCGATCTCGTCGCAGCGATCCTGCTTGAAGCAAGTGCTGCAATCCTGCCAGATCTTATGGGGCAGACGCAGCTTGGGCACCTCGCGGAAGCCGAGGCGGCTGAAGAAGCCCACCTGCAGCGTGAGCGTGAAGAGCGTGGGGATGCCCAGCTCACGAGCCTCGTCGAAGAGCGGCTCGATCAGCTGGCGGCCGAGGCCGCGGCCCTGGAAGTCAGGATGCACGGCCACGCTCACCACCTCGGCGAGGTCGGCCCAGGTGATGTGGAGCGCGGCGCAGCCCACCACCTCGCCGTCGGCCTCTGCCACATTGAAGTTGCGCACGCGGTTATAGAGCTGGTCCATCGTCTTGGGCAGCATATCGCCGCGGGCGGCGTAGTAGTTGATGATCTCGTAGAGCCGCGGCACATCGCCCACGCGAGCGCGGCGCACGATCACTGCGGCGTCGGGGCGGGCATTTAGCCGTGGCAGCTGCACGGGCGGCTGGTAGAGCAGCGTGGTCATAGTTTGGGTCACTGTTGCGGATCGCAGTTTGCAGATTGTCGCAGTGGGAAGTGGCGCAGCTGCCTGCGAAGGTCAACCGAGATGAATATTGGCGGTGCGCTTGGCGGGCGCGATGCCTGGAGATCACTATACTCCTGGAGGGCTCCGGCCGCCATCAGCAACAGCTGAGACGGTCATCGGACTTTCGGCCTAGCTCGTGCGGACGCGGACAGGAGGTTCGGCCGTGGGGAAGCCGGAGCGGCGTCAGCACGAGCGCCGCGAGCTACAATCTGCGGTCTGCAATTGCGATTCCTAGGCCAGCAGCAACTCGCGCCAGCGGGCGCACTGCTCGCGCACTCGCTGCGGCGCGGTGCCGCCGAGGCTCTCCTTCTGGGCCACGCTGCGGTTGAAGTCGAAGACCGCGTAGATCTCATGACCGATGTCGGGCCGCACGGCCTGATACTCGGTGATCGGCAGCTCGCGCAGCGGCAGGCGCAGCTCGATTCCGCGGCGCACCAGCCGGCCCACCATGGCGTGGGCCTCGCGGAAGGGCACACCCCGCCGCACCAGCTCGTCGGCCAGGTCGGTGGCGAGCATCGCGTCGTCGAGTGCCGCCAGCATGCGCTCCGGCCGCGCCTCCAGCGTCGCCACAGCCGCGGCGGCCACCTGCAACCCGAGATCGAGGGTGTCGAGGCTGTCGAAGAAGGGCTCCTTGTCCTCCTGCAGATCCTTGTTGTAGGCGAGGGGCAGGCCCTTCAGCACCGTCAGCAGCGTCATCAGGTTGCCCACCAGGCGGCCACTCTTGCCTCGCAGCAGCTCCATGCTGTCGGGGTTCTTCTTCTGCGGCATGATGCTGGAGCCGGTGGAGTAGGCGTCGGAGAGCTCCACGAAGCCGAACTCGGCGCTGCTGTAGAGCACCAGATCCTCGGCGAGGCGGCTGAGATGGACGCCGGTGAGGGCGAAGGCGAAGAGCAGTTCGGCCACAAAGTCACGGTCGGAGACAGCGTCGAGCGAATTGGTGGCCACGGCATCGAACTCATCGAGGGCCTCGGTGAGCCGCTCTCGCTCCACGCCGAGGCTGTTGCCGGCCAGGGCGCCGGCGCCGAGGGGCAGGATGCGCGTGCGGGCCGTGGCCTCCTCGATCCGCTGCCGGTCCCGCTCCAGCATCTCCACGTAGGCCAGGCACCAATGGCCGAAGGTGATCGGCTGGGCCCGCTGTAAGTGAGTGTAGCCGGGCATGAGCGTGGCGGCGTGGGCTTCGGCCTGCTCCAGCAGCGCCAGCTGCAGGCCGACGATCCGCTCGCCGACCTGCCGTGCCGCCCTGATCGCGAAGAGCCGGAAGGCCGTCGCCACCTGATCGTTGCGCGAGCGGCCGGTGTGCAGCTTCAGGGCCGGCTCGCCCACCAGCTCGTGCAGCCGGCGCTCCACCGCCGTGTGAATATCCTCGTCGCTCTCGAGGGGCTCGAAGCGGCCGTCGGCGAACTCGCGGCGCACCAGTTCCAGCCCCTGCACAAGCGCCTCGTGCTCCTCCTCGCTGATCAGGCCGGCGTGCTCGAGCGCCTCGGCCCAGGCGACGCTGCCGGCGATGTCGGCCTCGGCCAGGCGCCGGTCGAAGCGGAACGAGTCCTGATAGCGGCGCATCTCGTCCGCGTTCGGCGCCGCGAAGCGCCCGCCCCACAGTCGGTGTTCCATGGCTATGTCCGGTACTCCGAATTTATCTTGACATATTGTTCGCTAAAGTCACATGTCCAGACCGTCGCCTCGCCCGTGCCCAGGCCGAGGTCGGCGTCGATGCTCACCTCGGGCACGTTGAGCAGGTCGCTGGCGGCGCGCTCATCGAAGGGCAGGGGCAGGCCGCCCTCGAGCACGCGCATGCCTCCGAACTGCAGCGCCACCCGGTCGGGATCCACCTCGGCGCCGCTGTAGCCGATGGCGCAGAGCACGCGGCCCCAGTTCGGGTCGGCGCCGTAGAGCGCCGTCTTCACCAGGGGCGACTTCGCGATCGTCATCGCGGCCAGCTTGGCGTCGGCGTCGCTCACAGCGCCGCGCACCGTGATCGTGATGAAGCGGGTGGCGCCCTCGCCGTCGCGCACCACGGCGTGGGCGAGGCGCTGGCAGACGGCGGTGAGCCCCTCAGTGAAGGCGGCGAACGTAGGGCCTGCCGGGTCGTTGATGGCGGGCGCGTCGGCGGCGCCGTTGGCGAGGGCGAGCAGGGTGTCGTTGGTGCTGGTGTAGCCGTCGATGCTGATGCTGTTAAAACTCAGCTCGAGGGCGCGGCGCAGCGCCGTGTCGAGGAGCGATGGGGCGATCGTGGCGTCGGTGGTGACGATGGCGAGCAGCGTCGCCATATTCGGGTGGATCATGCCGGCGCCCTTGGCCATGCCGCCGATGGTGATCATACCGCCGCCCGGCAACTCAACCCTGACCGCGCAGTGCTTGGGGCGCGTATCAGTCGTCATGATCGCCCGCGCGGCTGCGGCGCCGGCATCGGGCGCGAGCCTGCCGGCGGCCTCGGCGATCCCCGCGGTGATCTTCTCGATCGGCATGGGCACGCCGATCGTGCCTGTGGACATCACAAAGGCCGTGTCGGGGGCGAGGCCGAGCGCCTGCTCGGTGGCGCGGGCCATCGCCGCGGCGGCGGCGTCGCCGTCGGGGCCGGTGCAGGCGTTGGCGTTACCCGCGTTGATCACCACCGCCCGCAGGCCGGCGGGGTTGCGGGCCAGCAGGGCCATATCGTAGCGCACCGGCGCGGCCTTCACCTTGTTCGTGGTGAAGACGGCGGCGGCAGCCGCGGGGGCGTCGCTCACCAGCA
This sequence comes from Chloroflexaceae bacterium, assembly GCA_034429295.1. Taxonomy (GTDB): domain Bacteria; phylum Chloroflexota; class Chloroflexia; order Chloroflexales; family Chloroflexaceae; genus OHK40. The sequence continues at coordinate 2,691 of DAOUGF010000475.1, read as the reverse complement.
GCGCCAGGTCGTCGCGGCCCGCGTACTTGATCCCGCAGGCCGCCGTCGCCGCCCGCCAGCCTAGCGGCGAGGTGGCGTCGCCCTCATCGAGGAACGTGATCATGCTCAATCCTATGCCTTCGCCAGAGCGGACACGCTGGCCGCCCTTTCGCGCTTTCGCGCTTTCGCGCTTTCGCGCTTTCTTTCGCGTCTTCCCTTTCGAAAGTTCGAACCTTCGTTTCGCGTTTTTCGCTACCTTTCGCGAGATTCGCGATCCAAACTACTCCTCCGTCGGCACCGGCGACGAGGGATGCGTCTTGTCGTCGGCGGGGGCGAGCTCAGTGTCCTCCCAGCGCAGCGACTCGAAGGCTCCGATGCCCTGGAGGTGGGCGATGTCGTTGTAGCAGTTGAGGCGCCACATGTGGCGGTTGCGCCGCCGCACCCACTCCCAGTGAGTGATGCTGGTATTGCGGGTGTGGAAGTCCGTTGGCGGCACCACCAGGCTCGGCATCTGGAAGAAGTGGATGAACGAGCAGTCGATCACGCCGCCGTGGCAGACCACAACGATCGTCTTGCCTGCGTGCTCCTCGGTGATGCGGGTGAGGGCCTGGCTCACCCGCAGCACAAACTCGCCCCAACTCTCGCCGCCCGGCGCGATCTTCCGCAGCGGGAAGCGGTCGAAGTCGGGGATGCCGAACTTCGCCCAGGCGTCGCCGTTCACCATGCCGTCGGCCTCGCCGATCCGCAGCTCCTGCACCTCATCGTCGAAGATGATCGGCAGGCCCAGCGCGGGCTGGATGATCTCAGCCGTCTGCCGGGCGCGGGGCAGCGTGCTGGCGATCAGCACATCGGCCTTGATCTCGCCTGCGGCCAGCCTATCACGCAGCCGCTCGGCTTGGGCCACGCCCCGCGGCGTGAGCCCCTTGTCGCCTTTCATGCCGGCCACCACCGGCTCGACGTTGCTGAACGCCTCGCCGTGGCGGATGAGATAGAGATGTGTCATGTCACTTCGTCAGGGCCTGCACCTTGATGCCCAGCCCATAGAGCTTGATAAACGCCTCGGCGTCCTTCTGGTTGTAGACCATATCCTCGCCGAAGGTCGCCAGATCCTCATTGTAGAGCGAGTGGGGCGAGCGGCGGCCCACCACGATCGCGTTGCCCTTGTAGAGCTTCAGGCGCACCTCGCCCGTCATGTTCTGCTGCGTGCGCTGCACAAAGGCGTCGTAGGCCTCGCGCACGGGAGTGAACCAGCGGCCGTTGTAGACCAGGTCGGCGTAGTCGATGGCGATGCGATCCTTGGCCCGCAGCGTCTCCTTATCAAGCACGATGCTCTCGAGCTCGCGGTGGGCGGTGTAGAGCAGAGTGCCGCCGGGCGTCTCGTAGACGCCGCGGCTCTTCATGCCGACCAGCCGGTTCTCCACCAGGTCCACCCGGCCGACGCCGTGCTTGCCGCCGACGGCGTTCAGGCGCTCCACCAGCTCCACCAGGCCGAGGCGCTCGCCGTTGACGGCGACGGGCACGCCCCGCTCGAAGGCGAGGGTGAGATACTCGGGCTCGTCGGGGGCGGCCTCGGGGCTCGCGCTGAGCTCGAACATCGACTCCTCGGGCTCGTTCCAGGGGTCCTCGAGCACACCGCCCTCGTGGCTGAGGTGCCAGAGATTGCGGTCGCGGCTGTAGATCTTCTCGGCGGTGGCGGTGACGGGCACGCCGTACTCGGCGGCGTAGTCGAGCGCGTCCTGGCGGCTGCGGATCGACCACTCGCGCCAGGGGGCGATGATCTTCAGCTTGGGGTTGAGGGCGAAGAAGGTCAGCTCGAAGCGGACCTGGTCATTGCCCTTGCCGGTGGCGCCGTGGGCTACGGCGTCGGCGCCTTCCTGCTCGGCGATGAGCACCTGGTGCTTGGCGATGATCGGCCGGGCGAACGAGGTGCCGAGCAGGTACTTACGCTCGTAGATCGCGCCGGCCTGCATGGTCGGGATCACATACTCCCGCAGGAACTCCTCCCGCAGGTCGCGGACGATCAGCTTCGAGGCGCCGCTCTTCAGCGCCTTCTCCTCGAGGCCCTCCAGCTCCTCGGCCTGGCCGAGGTCGGCGCAGAAGCAGATCACCTCACAGCCGTAGTTCTCTCGCAGCCAGGGCACGATCACCGAAGTGTCGAGGCCGCCGGAGTAGGCCAGCACCACCTTCTTCACATCACCCTTCGCCATCGCCTTCTCGCTCCTCGCGTGAAAATAAAAGGGGCCAGCCTGCCCGCGGGCAAAGCTGGCCTGTACCTTGCGGCGGACAAGCGCGGCTAGCCGGGGCGCAGGGCCGGCTGGCGACGGAGACGACGACGGGGCGCGCGGGCCTCGCCCGCCGCCTGCCGTATCGCTGCGCCAATGCCAATCCTGTACTGCCCAGGTGCCCTCATCGCCCGCTCCATAACGCGGCGCCGCTACGCGCGGAGTATAGCACAGGGGGATGGGGGCGTCAACGCGACACCGCTGCTTGCGGGGCTGCCGCCCCACGCCCCGCTAGTTTCGTCGGGGGGCGTACGCACGCCCCCCGACACCCCCCGCGCCAGGGGCCTCGCCCCTGGACCCCAAGCAGGAGGCCAGTGCCGTGCCGCCGCTTATCTGCTACCTCGTCTCATCGACGGGCTTGAGCCCTGGCCAAGCGCGGTGGCTCTCGTCCGCTGTTGCGCCCTGCTCGATCCGGCGTGCCAACGCCACT
>DAOUGF010000474.1:0-3885 GCA_034429295.1 Chloroflexaceae bacterium | reverse complement strand
GCACACCACCCCGACCGCAGCTCTGCTGCCAGCCGAGGCGGATGGCTCTGCCTGTCGATGAGATGGGTACGCCGCCGGGCGCTGGCACGGTACGGCCTTCCTGCTTGGGGGTGCGCAGAGGGGTGCTGGACGCAGTAGCGCGAAGCGCTTGCCCCTGTGCCAGGGGCGTGGGGGCAGAGCCCGCCCGCATCCCCACCCACCACGTGTCGGGGTCGGTGGGCGTTCGTGAGGGCGAGACGAAGGGCAAAGGACCAGGGATCGCAGGCCCTGGTCCTTGATTTTTGCTTTGCCCGAAGTGGCAACGGGCTTCCAAAATGCTGAGCGCTGCGTGAACGGCGATGAACCGCCAAGGGTGGAAGCGTGCGAAGGGGACTTTGAGTAGGTGGGCTACGGCGATGAGGGTTATTGGCAGCCGACCGATAGCAGAAGGCCGATAGCCGGATGGTAAAAAGGTAAAAATCTGTGCTGTCCACTGTTGCCGATGCAATTATTTCCGCCGTGATATTCTTTGTGGGGCGCTTTCAGAGAGCAATGTGCATTTTTTGTACGGAATAACCAACACCAATTTGATTAAAACTACTTCTCAAAATGCTGCCACTGTGGTACACTTCGTGCTATCCGCAGCGTCACGTTGCCGCGAACGATTCCCTGGTTCGACGAACGGGCTCCCCGGTCCGCACGACCTCCACGTCTGAGGCACAGCACGGGACGTTGTATGACCGCTGCCCACCTTTCGAGGCAGAGGTGAGGGCCGCGCGCCGTGAGGCGAGTCCTGGTGTGAGGTGTGCAGGGGAACCCCCTGCGAGTGCAGTGCCACGGCGAGGCCTGGCACGCAGGAGTTGGACCGGAATGTATGTGAAGCTCTTTGTCGGCAACCTGGCGTGGTCGATCGACGACCAGCAGCTGGAGCAGGTCTTCAGCGCTCATGGTGAGGTCCAGAGCGCTCGTGTGATCCACGACCGCGACACCGGCCGATCGCGCGGGTTTGGGTTCGTTGAGATGGATGTTGATGATATCTCGGCCGTCATCCGGGCGACCGACGGCACTGAGGTGAACGGCCGCCCCATCCGGGTGAACGAAGCCGAGGACAAGGGCGGCCCACGCGGCCCTCGGCGCGATAGCGGCTATGGTGGCGGCTACGGTGACAATCGCCGCTACTAGCTTCTGAGCCCGGCTTGCCGATGCCTCGGTCGGCGCCCAGGCCCTCATCGCAAAAGCCCCCCTTCGACAGATGGGGGGCTTTTGCATGGGCTATAATGCGCCCATGCCCGATACGCTCATCCAGCTCACCGAGCAGGGCCTCTACTGTCCCGCCGGCGACTTCTATATCGACCCGTGGCAGCCCGTGCGCCGGGCGGTGATCACCCACGCCCATAGCGACCACGCCCGTTGGGGTTCCCAGACCTACCTCACCAGCCAGGACGGTGTGGGCGTGCTGCGGACGCGCTTGGGGCCAGACGCGAGGATTCAGGGCCTCCCGTACGGCGAGATCGTGCGGCTCAACGGGGTGGAGTTGTCGCTGCACCCCGCCGGCCATATCCTCGGCTCGGCTCAGGTGCGGGTGGCCTACCGGGGTGAGGTCTGGTGCATCTCGGGGGACTACAAGACGGAGGCGGACAGCACCTGCGCCGCCTTCGAGCCGGTGCGCTGCCACACTTTCGTTACTGAGGCCACCTTTGCGCTGCCGATCTACCGCTGGCGGCCCCAAGCCGAGTTGTTCCAGCAGATCAACAGTTGGTGGCGGGCGAACCAGGCGGCGGGGCGCGCCAGCCTGCTTCTCGGCTACGCCCTCGGCAAGGCCCAGCGCCTCCTCGCCGGGCTCGACCCGAGCATTGGCCCCATCTTTTGCCACGGGGCGGTGGAACGCCTGAACGAGGAGTACCGCGCGGCCGGGATCGCACTGCCGCCCACGGAGTACAGCGGCACCCCCGGCCGCGGCTTCGACTGGAGCCGGGCGCTGATCGTGGCCCCGCCCTCGGCCCACGGCACGCCCTGGACGCGGCGTTTCGGCGAGCTCTCCGCCGCCTTCGCCTCAGGCTGGATGCGCATCCGCGGCACGCGCCGCCGCAGCGCCGTGGATCGGGGCTTCGCGCTCTCCGACCACGCCGACTGGCCCGGGCTGCTGGCCGCGATCGCCGCCACTGGTGCCGAGCGGGTTTGGGCCACCCACGGCTACACGGCCGTGCTCGCGCGCTGGCTCACGGAGCAAGGGCTTGATGCTTTTGCCGTGCCCACGCGCTACGAGGGCGAAGCTCCGGCACAACCCGAGGAAACCGAGCTCACTGACGAGCAGTAACAATCTTAAGGAGCACGCATGACCCGGATCGAGTCCCTGCTGGCGGCGCGGTTGTTTCTGGCGCCCCAGCTCGTTGATGGACGCCTCTACTTCGTCAGCAATCTCAGCGGCCGGCTGAGCCTCTACGTGATGGATGCGGCCGGCAGTGTGCCGGAGCCGCTGCTGCCCCCCGAGATCGCCCTGCAGAATCCCGAGCTGGTGGGCGGCTATCTCTACTGTGTGCTGCCGGGGCTCGGCAAGATTCTGCTGATGCTCGACCGCGACGGCGATGAGGTCTACCGGCCTATGCTCATCCCGCTCGAGGGCGGCTATCCTGAGCCGATCTTCGCTGAGGCCTTCGGCAACGCCCGCGTGGCCTGCCATGTTTGCGACGCAGATACGGGGATGGCGTATTTCCTCGCCGAGGATCGGGCCGAGGCGCGCAACAGCGCCTACCGGGCCAACCTGGCTAGCGGCGAGCTGACGCTGCTGCGGGAGTCGCGTTGGGGCAGCGGCATTTTTGCCGCCAGCCTGGATCATCGCCGTGCCATTCTCGGCGAGGGCTACACCATGGGCGATATCGTCCTCTTCGAGTGGCGCGAGGGCGCGGCCGAGCCCCGGCTGATCTACGGCACGCCGATGGGGCAACGGGAGCCCGGGCGCAGCTATCCGCGGAGCGGCATCGGCGCGATCGCCTTCACCGCCGATGGGCGCGGCCTGCTGTTGAGCTCGGCCCTCTTCGACGACAGTTATTCCCTCGGCTACCTCGATCTGGAGCGGCCCGAGGCCGGGATCGCGCCTGTGGCGGTCGATGGCATCCGCCACAGCGGCGCGGGTGAGATGGTGGGCGTGCGGCATCTGCGGGACGACCGCTTCCAGGTGGAGTACAACATCGATGGGTGCGCCTGGGGCTATGAGGGCGTCTTCGATGTGGCAGCTCGCAGTATCAGCTACCGGCGGGCGCTCTGGGGTGAGGGCGCGACGGCCGGGGGCGTGCTGGAGGGCGCTCATTACGAGAAGGCCAGCGACAGCTGGGCCTTCGCCTTCACCACCGCCACCTCGCCGACGCAGCTCTACCTGCTGGGGGAGGATGGGCCGCGACAAGTGACACGCGAGCGCGTGCTTGGCATCGACCAGCGGCTGCTGGCGCCGGGCGAGGACGCCTCGTTTATCTCCCACGACGGCCTGCGGATCTCCGCGCGGCTCTACCTGCCCGCGGCTGAGTTGGGGTTCAGCGGGCCGCGGCCGCTAGTCTACTACATCCACGGCGGGCCGCAGGGCCAGGAGCGGCCGAACTTCGCCTGGTTCTCCATGCCGCTGATCCAGCTGCTCACCCTGCGCGGGTTCGCGGTGTTTGTGCCGAACGTCCGCGGCTCCACGGGCTACGGCCTCAGCTATACGCAGCGGGTGGACCACGATTGGGGCGGGCAGGATCGGCTGGACCATGTGTATGCCATGACGGAGGTGCTGCCGAAAGATCCACGCCTCGACACGACGCGCGCCGGGGTGGTGGGGCGCTCCTACGGCGGCTACATGACGCTCACCCTGGCGGCGCGCCACCCCGAGCTCTGGTCGGCGGCGGTGGATATGTTCGGCCCATACGATCTGCT